>QHVY01000414.1:0-5170 GCA_003223695.1 Acidobacteriota bacterium | reverse complement strand
AACGCGAACCTCGTTCCGCACTGGGGCACCTGGGACGAATTCCGCCGCCTCGACGCCCTCGGCCTGACGATGTACGGACAGATGACGGCCGGGTCGTGGATCTACATCGGCACACAGGGAATCCTGCAAGGCACCTACGAATGTCTCGCCTCCGTCGCCCGCACGCACTTCAACAACTCGCTGCGAGGGAAGCTGGTGGTCACGGCCGGGCTGGGCGGGATGGGTGGGGCGCAGCCGCTGGCAGCGACGATGAACGAGGCGACCGCGCTGATTGCGGAAGTCGATCGCTCGCGGATCCAGCGACGATTGGATAAACGCTATCTGGACGTGGAGGAGAAGTCGCTCGATGCGGCGATCGATCGGGCATTGAAAGCACGCGATGCCGGAGAGGCGATCTCCATCGGCGTCGTGGCCAACGCCGTCGATCTACTCGAACGATTGATCGCCCGAGGCATCGTTCCCGATGTCCTGACCGATCAAACATCGGCTCACGACGAATTGAATGGCTACGTGCCGGTGGGCATGTCGTTCGACGCGGCGCTGGCGATGCGTCAGAACAGTTCGAAAATGTACATCGAGCGCTCGTACGAAACGATGGGCCGCCACTTGCGCGCGATGCTCGAGCTGCAGCAACGCGGCGCGATCACCTTCGACTACGGCAACAACCTGCGCGGTCAGGCGCAGAAGGCCGGCGTGGCCAACGCCTTCGAGGTCGGCGGCTTCGTGCCGATGTTCATTCGTCCGCTGTTTTGCGAGGGAAAAGGGCCGTTCCGCTGGGCTGCGCTTTCCGGGGATCCGAATGATCTATACGTGACCGACGAAGAATTGCTAACGTTATTTAATGATGATAAATCATTACATCGTTGGATCCGCATGGCGCAGAAGCGCGTCGCTTTCCAGGGTCTGCCGGCGCGGATCTGCTGGTTGGGCTACGGCGAGCGGGCGAAGGCGGGGCTGTTATTCAATCGTCTCGTCGCCGAGAAGAAAGTGAAGGCGCCGATCGTCATCGGGCGCGATCACCTCGATAGCGGTTCGGTCGCTTCGCCGAATCGCGAGACCGAGGGGATGCGCGACGGCTCGGACGCGATCGCCGACTGGCCGATTCTCAACGCGCTGTTGAACGCCGTCGCCGGCGCGACGTGGGTCTCCGTGCATCACGGCGGCGGCGTCGGCATTGGTTATTCGATCCACGCCGGGCAGGTGATCGTTGCCGATGGAACGCCCGCGGCGGCCGAGCGCCTGCAGCGCGTGCTCACTACCGATCCGGGAACGGGCGTGATGCGTCACGCCGACGCTGGCTACGAACGAGCGATCGAGGTGGCAAAAGAGCGCGGGGTCGACATACCGATGCTGCCATAGGGCACGACTGCGTCGTGCCGAACCCAGGATGCGGCACGGCGCAGCCGTGCCCTACTTGAACAGGATCTCGTCCGCCCTCGTGACGTGTAGCTGAACGAGCTTCGCGAGCGGCACGCCTTTGTATCCCTTCTCAGCGAGCCGGCGAATGTACGCCGGCGTGATTCCCAGGATTGCGGCGTCGGCAAGCTGCCGGGCCGAGAGATTCGTGTAGCCGAGCTCGCGCATTTGCTTGATGTAGGCCGCGTCGACGCGGCCCACCCGAAAATTTACGGCTTCTCGCAACGACAACTTCGGATATCCGGCATTTTCCATCTCGCGAAGGTACTCGGGAGTGATGCGAAAAATCGCGATCTCCTCCACCTCGCGTTTCGTCGGCTCGTAACCCATCGCCCGCAGATCGCGGATCGTTTGCGGCGAGAAATTGTGCACGGCAAACATGAGCAGTTGTTCGTCCTTGAAATCGGGGTAGCCGAGTTCGTCCATCTCGCGGACGAACGATTCGCTCGGCATGAATCGGTAATGGCCGGCGCCGCTGCCATTCGCCACCCGCCCCTCGAAGGCAATCGTTCCAGCCGGCCGTCGCAGTTCGAAGTGAACGTTCGCGGCCGGCGAGGTCAGATCGGACTTGGAAAGAGCGGCGAAGCTACTCAGCGGCTCGTCGAATCCCATCGTCGAGCTCATGCCCCCTCTCACGTTCTGGCCGTGAAAGACGGTCATCTCGAGATGGTCGTCCTGCAGCTCGGCAGTCCAGACACCGGCGCGCACGTCAGTGCCGGCATACGCAGCAAAACAAGTGATGACGGCGATGACGATGATGAGAAGGCTTTTCATGACCGCGCCATCATCTACGAAAGGATTCGTATTGTCAACGAAAACCTTCGTAGTAGGGCACGACTGCGTCGTGCCGAACCTTGGAATGCGGCACGGCGCAGCCGGGCCCTACTCGTCTGTCTGTCGTTCCACGTTAATGGCGAACGGCGACGGTCTCTTCCGCCACGATGCCCAGCTTCTTCAGCTCCCGCTGGGCTTCGCGACCCTTGCGCGGGGCCACGCAGCGCTGCTCCCACACCAGTTTGTAGGTCGCGACGGCAGCTTCGCGGTCGCCGGCGAGCGCTTTTCTGCGCGCCTCGTCGAGCTGAGAGTCGAGGTCAGAGTCGCGAGTTCGCAATTGGTCGCGAACCAGTCGCTCGACGGCGCTCACGCGCAAAGAGCCCCGCTCATTAATTACTTTGCCGAGCTGCTTGCCATCGCCGCCAACGAGCACCGCGACGGGCAGCGCACCGGCGACGCCGAGTTTGTCGATCATCGCGGCGTCATCAGCGCGGATCACGTGCAGGGCGACACACTGCGTGGCGAACGACGTCAACGAACGCGAGAACAGCAGCTCGGAATGCTTGAAGTCGTCGCTCGATGCCGGGATCCAGAAGAGCGTCAGCGGCGCCCTCGCCGGCGAATCGCCCGGCATGAGCACCTTCCATGGGACAAACGACACCGGCCCGGTGAGGTCATCGGCGACTGCAATCACTGCGAGAAGACCCAGCCCGACGGCCGCCGCGAGTCGGACCCACACGACGCGCATGCGCAACTCCTCTCGACGAGTGCGGCGGATTATATGCCTTCGATACAATCGCGGCGATGCAAGGCCGAGCGCTGTGTGTGGTGCTTTTCTGGAGCGTGTCGCTCGCCGGTCAGCAACTCGTCCTTCAACCGATCGCCACCGGCCTCACTCGCCCGCTCGGACTCGTCACTGCCGGAGACTCGCGGCTCTTTATCGTTCAGCAGCTCGGACAAATTTTGATTTACGACGGCACGCGACTCCTCTCCACGCCTTTTCTTGACGTCAGCACGCTGGTCACTCCCAACCTCTCCGGCGAAAGCGAGCGCGGCCTCCTCGGTCTCGCTTTTGATCCGCACTACGCGACGAACGGTTTTTTCTTCATCTACTACACCGATCGGAGCGGGAACATCACGCTCGCGCGCTACAGCGTGTCGGCGAATCGCGACCGCGCCGATCCTAAAAGCGCGGCGATCGTGCTGACGATCGGCCCCGGCGACGGCGGCTCGGGGGGCGATCCACACAACCACGCCCAGGATCTGTCGCAGCGTCTCGGTAAGCTTCTGCGGATCGACGTCAGCACGCTGCCGTATCGCATTCCGCCGTCAAATCCATTCGTGAACACAGCCGGTGCGCGACCGGAAATCTGGGCGTACGGACTTCGCAATCCATGGCGATTCACTTTCGATCGCAACACCGGAGACCTGTTCATCGCGGATGTCGGTCAGGATTTGTGGGAAGAGGTCGACCTTCAGCCGGCAACGAGCATCGGCGGTGAGAACTACGGTTGGCGTCGCATGGAAGCGACGCACTGCTTCAACCCGACAGCGAATTGTCAGGATTCGAGCTTCACTCTCCCGATTCTCGAGTACTCACACGCCGGCGGTGCATGCTCCATCACCGGCGGCTATCGCTATCACGGCGCAAAATATCCGCGCCTCCACGACATCTACTTCTACGGCGATTTCTGCAGCGGCGCGATTTTTGGCGCTCGTCAGCAGAGCGACGGGACGTGGACATCGCAATTGCTGCTGTCGACGCGCATGGCCATCAGCAGCTTCGGTGAAGACGCAAACGGCGAGATCTACGTCATCGACTGGAACGGCGGCGTATACCAGATCACGGATACGAGTGCGGCGCTGACACGGCGCCGCACTGCCCGGCATTAGTGGAGGGCAGACAATCTTGTCTGTCCGGACAGGCAGGATTGCCTGTCCTCCACACTACGGCACGACGAACTCCCCTTCGTGCACTCCCGGCTCCGCCTCGACGGTGAGTTTCGTCGACGCTTTGAAGTCGCCGTACTTCATGCGAATCGTGTACTCACCGGCGGGGACATACGCAGGCTGTTCATCCCCGCCGCGCGACTCGCTAATCGCCTCCCTCGGCTCGGGACGCAGATCCCACACGACGCGATTGAATCCGGGATGATTCGTGGCATCGAGATCGCGGATGTGCCTTCCTTTCGAGTCTTCGATCGAGATCGTCACGTCTTCGGCCGGCAAACCTTTCAAGTAGTAGTTGATGTAAGCGCCGAGCGGCGGATTTTTCGCTTTGAAAACGTGGGCGCCCCACAAGCCGCCAATCGGCGCGTAGTAAAACTCTGTCGCCGGCCGGGGCGTGAAGAGGACGTCCTGTCCGGCTTTGTCGGACGTGAGCCGCTCGAGCGGCGAGATGTCATCGATGACGAAAATACTTCGGCCGTGCGTCCCGATGAGCAGATCGTGATCGCGCGGATGGATCTGAATGTCATCAACGGCGACCGTCGGCAGACCTTCTTTGAGCTGCTGCCAGCGCGCTCCGCGATCAAGCGACATGAAGATGCCGAATTCAGTTCCGGCGAAGAGCAAATTCGGATTGACCGGATCTTCGCGGAAGCCTTTGACCGGCGCGTCGAGATTGCTGACGATCGAGTGCCACGTCGAGCCATAGTCGTCGGTTGCGAGCAGATACGCGTGGAAATCGTCGCTGCGATGACCGTCGATTGCGACGTACGCGCGCCCGGTATCGTGATTCGACGCCTGCACACGAGAGACCCACAACCCTTTCGGCACGCCGGGAAGGTTCGGAGCGACATTCGTCCACGACTTGCCGCCATCGCGGGTGACCTGCACATTGCCGTCGTCCGTGCCCGCCCAAATCAGGTTGCGATCTCTTGGCGACTCGGAAAGAGCGACGACCGTGTCGTAGTTTTCCGCGAACGAGCCGGCGGTGGCCATCGTCTGCGGAGTGGCATTTGTTAAATCGGGAGAGATC
>QHVY01000413.1:395-3413 GCA_003223695.1 Acidobacteriota bacterium | reverse complement strand
TGTAGCGCATCGACGATCGATCCGTACGCTCCCCAAGAGGCGATACGTGCGATGACGCTCTGCAGGTCGCGATTCGCGGCGATGATTCGCCGCGGGTCGTATCCGGTTTTCTGCAACTGGCTGATCTGCTCCGCGGTCTGACCAAACGTGAAGATGTTCTCCTCTTCGACTGCGTCGCGAATCTCGATGTTCGCGCCGTCGAGAGTGCCGATGATCACGCCGCCGTTCATTACCGCTTTCATGCAGCCGGTGCCCGACGCCTCTGTCCCGGCGGTGGAGATCTGTTCCGAAAGCTCCGTCGCCGGAAAAAGCAATTCAGCCGAGGAAACATCGTAGTTCGGCACGAAGATCACGTTCAGCCGCTCGGCAACGCGCGGATTGCCGCGCACGAACGCCGCAATTTCGTGAATGAGCCGGATGATCAACTTGGCCATCGCGTAGCCCGGCGCTGCTTTTCCCCCGAAGATGATCGCCCTCGGCACCACCGATTCGTCGCCTTCGAGAATGCGATGAGCGAGCGCCAGCGCATGCAGCGCATTCAGAAGCTGTCGTTTGTATTCGTGGATCCGTTTGATCTGCACGTCGAATAGAAACTCGGGATCCACCTGAATGCCATGCGTGTTCTGCAGCCACTCCGCGACCTTGCTCTTGCTCGCGTGTTTCACGGAGTTCCATCGCTCGCAAAAGTCGCCGTCGTCGACGAACTGCTCTAGATTTCTCAGCTCATCAAGATCGCCCGGCCAACCATCGCCAATCGCTTCGGTGATTAACTCCGAGAGCTCTGGATTCGCCTGCAGAAGCCAGCGCCGCGGGGTAACGCCGTTTGTCTTGTTGTTGAATTTCTTCGGATCCAATGCAACAAAATCGGCGAACACCCGCGATTTGAGGATGTCGGTGTGCAATCGCGCCACGCCGTTGACGGAGTGACTGCCGACGATCGCCAGGTTGGCCATGCGCACAACCTGGCGCGCATCATCGATGATCGCCACTGCGCGCCCTTTCGCTGAAGCCCGCAGTCGAAATCGCCGATCGATCTCCTGAATGATTTGCAAATGCCGCGGTAGAAGGCGACCGATCAATTCAACAGGCCACGTCTCGAGCGCCTCCGGCAGAACGGTGTGATTCGTGTAGCCGAAGACGCTCTGGGCGATGCTCCACGCGCGATCCCATTCGAGCAGCTCCTGATCGACGAGAACGCGCATCAGCTCGGGGATGGCGATCGATGGATGCGTGTCGTTGAGCTGAATCGCTACTTTGTCCGGAAGCTCTTCCCACGTGCGTTCCGTCCGCTTCTTAAATCGCCTGATGACATCCTGAATCGTCGCCGAGACGAAGAAGTATTGCTGTTTGAGTCGCAGCTCGCGTCCGGCCGATTGATCGTCGGCCGGATACAGAACCTTCGAGATGTTCTCGCTGCTGGTCTTATCCTCAACCGCGGCGACGTAAGCGCCGACGTTGAACTTTTGCAGATCGAATTCACGCGAAGACTTCGCCGCCCAGAGTCGCAGCGAATTCACTGTGTCATTGCGATAGCCCGGGACGCCGAGGTCGTAGGCCATCGCGTAGACGTCCTGAGTGTCAACCCATCGGAACCGGCCCGTCGGACCATCGCCGTAATACTCCGATCGTCCGTAGTACTTGACTGGAAAAAAAACATCGGGCCGCTGGATCTCCCACGGCGTTCCGTAGCGCAGCCATGGGTCGGGCGCCTCGATTTGTTGGCCGTCAACGATGCGCTGACGAAAGATGCCGTACTCGTAGCGAATGCCGTAGCCATAGAACGGCAGCGCGAGCGTCGACGCCGATTCGAGAAAGCACGCCGCGAGGCGTCCCAGTCCGCCGTTGCCGAGACCAGCGTCGTTCTCGCACGCGGCAATTTTTTCGAGCTCCAATCCGAGGCTGCGAATGGCGTCGGTGTAGGCGTTGTCGGCGCCGAGATTGATGACGTTGCTGATGAGAAGACGGCCGAGGAGAAATTCGAGCGACAGGTAGTAGATGCGTTTCACATCCTGCCTGTAATACGCGTCCTGAGTGGCGAACCATCGCTCCATGATGCGATCGCGCACCGAGAACGCGAGCGCGTGAAACGAGTCGAGATCGGTCGCGTTGTACTGATCGCGGGCGACCGAATACATCATGCGAAAGGCGAAGGCTTCGAGGATCGAAGCGGCGTCGAGTCCGCCGGGACGAGGCTTCGGAATCAGGTGCGGGCTCATGAATGCCGCCGATTGTTGCACAATGAACCATGCCGCCGGTTTGCCGGCCGACCGATTTTCGGCGCATCGCCCTCCGCTCCACCGGAGGCAAAGTCAAAGCAATCTTCTGGCACCTCGGCGTCCGCTGCGCGCTGGAAGCGAGAGGGTTCACATTCACCAGCGGATTCGGTCCGCGCATCACGCCGCAGCCGGGCGAGATCGGCTTCCTGATCGGATCGTCAGCGGGTGCGATTTTCTCGTTGCTCGTCGCGGCCGGCTATGACGTGCCGGAGATTCTCGAGTCCTTTCTCGGGCGCAAATCACGGCTGCCGCGCATCACCAACTCGACCATTTTTCAGCGGCACCGCCGCGGCATCGTCGGCTACGTCCGACGCGTTCGCAATGCGGTGAATCTGCGCGCTGGCGAAGAGATCTTTCCCGGAAGCGGCGTGGGCTCGGTTCCCGATCCGGAAAGTCAGGACATTGCGGCCGAATACAAAATGACGTTACGAAAGTTTCTGCGCTACTTCGAGTTGAAAGATCTGCTGGTGCTGCGATCGCACTATTCGGTCTCCGGCATGGAGCGCTGGTTTCAAGAGCTCCTCGGCGGACACGAATCGTTCGATGAGCTGCGAACGACGCTTTACATCCTCGGATCGGATCTCGATACGCCGCAGACAGCGGTGTTCGGCACGCGCGATGACGATCACGTCTGGTATCGCTACGTTTCTGGCGTGCCGATCTCGCGTGCGGCCGCTGCGTCGATGGCCATTCCATCGGTCTTCAATCCGGTCTCGGTCAGGATCAGCGGCCGCAAGCACTA
>QHVY01000413.1:0-343 GCA_003223695.1 Acidobacteriota bacterium | reverse complement strand
GATCACGGCTGCGATCTGGCCATCATGTCGTCATTCGAGGCTCCGTATCGATTTCACCCCGCGATCGGATCGCTGCACCACCTCGGCCTGCCTTTCGAAATCGCGCAGACGATTGCGCTGACGATCTACTCGCGATTCCTGCACGCGCGCAATGCCGCGCGCGCAAAGTGGGCAGGCCTGCAGGCGGCGCGTGACGCATTGGCGCCCTACGTGGACGAAGAAACGTTAGAACGCGAGTCGAAACGCATCGCCGCGGCGTTGGAGATGTCGCTGGAGATGAAAATCATCCACGTTCATCCTTACAAGAATCCCCTGCTGTTTTTCGGTAACGCGTTCGACCTGT
>QHVY01000412.1 GCA_003223695.1 Acidobacteriota bacterium | reverse complement strand
CGCGCGGCGATCCTCTGCAACAACTCCCGCATCGAACCAGCCGACCTTCACCTCGGCGCCGAGACGACCAGCGATCGGTTAGGCGAAGCGCTCGACCTCTCCGGAACGCTCTCCGAAGCGACGGAGCGCACCTTGCGCAGCGTGGAAAAAGCAAAAATCACCGAAGCGCTGGCGCGTACCTCCTCCCGCAACGACGCCGCCGAGCTCCTCGGCATCTCTGCTCGAACGCTGGCGTCGAAGATGAAGGAGTACGGACTGGAATAAGTGCCCTGTGCCCAGTGCCCAGTGCCCAGTACATTCGGGCGGGCGGGACTGGGCACTGGGCACCGGGCACTGGGCACTGATGACGAAACATCCAACGTCAAAGGATGTCGTGAAGTACCTGAACTCGAGATTTGAGGCTCGCGGTCTGCCGTATCGTCTCGAGCATCTGGCCGTGCTGCCGTACCAGAACCCGATGTGGCTCGCCAATTGGGACGTGCCGCAGCTCGCGGATGCGCCCGAGCACGACATCATCGAAGAAGAGCTGCGCGAGGCGCGATGGCGCTTTCCGCAGATCCTCGACGAGTAGGGCACGGCTGCGCCGTGCCGCACTCTGAGGATTCGGCACGACGCAGTCGTGCCCTACTTCCATGTGATCAGCACGTCCGGCAGCAGCGTGCGTTTGCCCGTGCCATCGATGATCTCGATCTGCACATCGGTTTCCTCCGGCACGCCTTTTGGGCGCTGCGGAATGGTGACCGCGAACGCAGGCCGCGGCGTTTGCGGGTACCACGGGTAAGCACGCGTGACGTCCTCGCGCGCGAAGAGGCCCGCGGAAACCCGGACGCGCGCGTTGTCGATGAGAACGTTGATCTGGCGAACTCCGTGCGGCGAGAGCGCCCAGCCGGAGACCACCATCGCGCCGGCGATTTCGCTCATGTGCTTCGGCTGATAGAGCTGGCCGAACGTCGCGTCGGTGTATGTGTTTTGTCCGCCGAGCATTCGCCCGAGCTGCGCGTCATCCGACGCCACGTGAAAGCGCCGCCAGTTTTTTTCGACGCGTGTGAGCGCGAACAGCCAGTCGCCGGCGATGCCACCATCAAATCTGCGGACGAACGCGAGCCGCCCGTCTGCGATGCCTTTTCGCATCCAGGCAATCGCCTGCGGCGCCTGCCATCCGAACCATTCCAGACGAATCAGGACGAAACGACAGCCGTTCCGCTCGAGCAACAGAAATGTGGCATCGGTCAGCGGCTGCTCGCGCAACACGTAATGCAGCGGCGGCTCGAATCCCGAGATACCGTCGAAGATCGGCACGTGATGCGTCGTGGCACGCAGCAAGTAGAGATACAGCACATTGAGGCGATTGATCGGCAGCTCGATCAGCGGGCCGGCGTGCGTCTGCGCCAACCATCGGTCGACAGGTGCCGGCTCGACGAGAGCGTGTTCCCATCGAATCCGCGGCCACACTTCGACGAGCGCGATTGCAAACAGCAGCGGAACGATCCAACGGCGCCGGAGCGACGCAGCACCGGCAGCAGACCATGGCACAAGTCCGGTGTAGGCGATCATCGCCCATCGCGCGGGAACGCGGATCGCGTGAAACGGCTGGATCTGATGAAACAGGAAATTGTGAAAGAAGGCATGCATGCCGAGCGATCCAAGGACTCCGATCACGATCCACAGCGCCGCCGCCCAAAGCTCGAACGGAAATCGCGAGCGAGAGACCGCGGTACGGAGATTGCCGTCGCTGATCGCTCGCGGAAAGCGAATGGCCAGGCGAATGACGATGCAGATCACGAGCAGTGTCGCCGGAACATACGCGCGCGAAAAATCGAGCCACGGTAGATGGATCTCTTTCGTCACAGCACCGATGTACGTGACGAACGCCAGCGCGATGATGAGCGCGTCGAGCCAGCGCGGCCCCTCACCCCGTCCCTCTCCCCGCGGCGCGGGGAGAGGGTGCAGGGTGAGGGGCGTCAGCAACCACGCCGATGCCGTCAGAAACAGCACCAGCGCGCCGGGGAAGAGCTGGCGCTCGCCGTGCCGCTGTTCCTCATCGGCAATGCGGCCGTAGAACGCGTTTTCTTTCGGCGCGATCAGCCAATCGTTCCACGTTGCCGACGCGCCGAGCGATTCCTCCTCGCCGCGTTTCATACCATATTCTGATGATACAATCTTGTATGGAATTAAAAATGGCAACAGCACCAGCGAGGCGACGACCAGCGCGCCTGCCAGCCGCCACCAGAAACGCGCGTCGTGAGAGTTGGCAATGGCAATCAGGGCGATCGTCAGAACGATTGCCACCGAACCGAAAAGAAAGAAATAGATGTTTGTTAGGCCGTTCATGACGAATGCGCCGGCGAGCAACGTAGCGTGCAATCGCGTTGGCGATCGGCGATAGACGAGCAGTGCGGCGAGGAGCAGCGGCAGCCACCCGCTGGAGATCACCTGCACGTGCGGAAGCTGCCCGAATCGATAGGGAACGAAGCCGAACAAGAAACCTGCAAGGATCGACGGTACGAATCGATTCGTCGCCACGCGCGCCAGCACGCTCGCGCCGTACGCCGAGAGGGCGAAGCCGAGGAGGATGGCGATGTTGTAGATGGTCAGGGGAGCGAAGCCCAGCGCGTAGAACGGCAGGCAAAGAAGCGCGATGCCAACAAGATGCTCGCTGTACGCCAGCGGAAATTTCGCCGGATAGAAAATCGGCGCGTCGAACAGATGCAGCGGCGTGTGGGTGAGCGCATAGCAATCCCAGTCGAGGATCCACGTGTTGAGCAGAGGATCGCCGAGGTCGGAGACGGCGGTGGTGAGGTTCGTTGCCAGCGGCCAGGTGAGCACGATGGCGACCAGCAGGAAAAACGCGAAAAGGGCGAGCTCGCGCAACAAGCGGGTAGCGGGTGGCGGGTAGCGGATGGCCCCACCCGCGACCCACCAAATGCCAAGGCCCTCTACGGACACTTCAGTCCTCAGTCCTCAGTCCTGAGTTGTATTCTTCGATGATGAACACTAGCAGAAAAACGGCTCTGATCACCGGAGCCTCCAGCGGCATCGGCCTCGATCTCAGCAGGCAGCTCGCGCGCGAAGGCTACGATCTTTTTCTCGTCGCGCGGTCGGAAGAAAAGCTGCGCGCACTGGCCAATGAGTTGGGACACGCGTCGGTCATCCTCGCCGACCTGACATCGCCGAACGCGCCACAGAAAATTTTCGACGCCGCAGGCCCGGTCGATGTCCTGGTGAACAACGCCGGCTACGGCCTGGTCGGAGCCTTTCCCGACACTGACCTGCAAAAAGACATCTCACGAAATTGTTCTTGCGGCCGATGGTCGCCCGCAACAGCGGACACATTCTCAACGTCGCCTCCACCGCCGCCTTTCAACCTGGCCCGCTGATGGCCGTCTACTACGCCACGAAAGGCTACGTGCTGCTGTTTTCGGAAGCGATCGCCGATGACCTCCGCGGCACCGGGGTGACGGTCACCGCGCTCTGTCCCGGACCGACTGCTACCGGATTCCCGCAAGTCGCCGGCATGTCGCATTCGCGGCTTTTCAATCTGCTGAAGCCGATGCGCTCTGCTGATGTCGCCCGCTATGGCATCCGGGCAATGGAACGAGGCAAGCGGGTGGCGATCCCCGGCATGGCAAACAAACTGCTCACACAATCAATCCGAGTGTCACCGCGGCGGCTGGTGACGACGATTGTGAGGAAATTACAGGAGAGCCGATGATCCGAAAATTGAGCTCAGGCGGCTACCGCCTCTACTCGCGCAAGAAAGACCCCAAAACGGGCAAGCGTCGCAACCTCGGTACCTTCAAATCGCTTGCAGCGGCGCAGAAGCACGAGCGTGCCGTGCAGTTTTTCAAGCGGCACTGACCCTCACCCGGCGTGAGAGCCTTCGCCCCCCAGAGCGGGGAGAAGATGCCCCAACGTAGCGCCGGCTCTTAGCCGGCGCGAAGCCGACTGAGAGTCGGCTCTACGTCCGCCCGCTTCTGCGCGTTCCCTATGTGCTCGAGGCGATGCGGTTTCGTTTTCGCCGTCAAGGGCGGATGAGGGGCGACGCTACTTTGCCGCGATCTTCTTCGCCGGCGCGAGCTGCATGTCGTTCAGCTCCGACGAGCCGAAGATCTCCGCGCGCAGGAGTTTGCCCGAACCGGCATCGGCGATCGCCCGGACGACATCCGCTCCGGGTCCGATCTGCGCGAAAACGGTGCAGCGGCCGTCGAGATCGGGCGAAGGTCGGGTGACGATCACAACGGAGACCTCGTCGGTTCCACGACACAGCGAGATCGCACCGGCCACGTGTTCGCCGGGCTCACGTTCCAGCTCCGGCGCAGTGACCTTCGCCGTGAAACGAATCGTCGAATCCGTGACCGTCGCCTCAGCATTGCGGAATGCGGCGGCTAGCTTCGCAAACTGCAGACTCGTCGGACTGTAGTGCAGCATGGCGCCGAGGTCGCCGGCGGAAGTGCGGAGGACCAGAGCGCTGCCGGCGGTCACGATCGTGCCGCGCGCGATGAGCTCCGCGGTCGTCGGCGCGGCGAATTCCGGATCATCGAGCGCGAGAAACATCGAGGCCATCGAATCGGCGTTCTGCTTCGTCGGATTGAAGTAGATGCTGACGAGCTCGTACTTGTGATCTTTGTACATTGGTACGCCGGTGACATTCACAAACGAGTCGACGCGATCGAGTCCGATGCGGTCCTTCGGATTTTTTGCCTGTGCTTTGAAGATGTCCGTGCCCGTCGTCGCGTCGTGCAGCGTCAGCGATTCGGCGAATGGGTGCAGATGTACGGCTGCGTAATGGAGTCTCGAGTCGTACGGCAGACTCATGAACCACGTGACGTCGCTCGTATTCACCTGCTTGCCGGGCGGAACGACCCAGTGCCCAGTCAGGTGACGCCCATGCGGATCGACATAATCGTTCGACATCCCGGCTGCATTCGAGGCTCGCACGCCGATCAGGCAGCTCGCTCCAGCGTGATCGGAGGACGACATGCTCGACAGCGCCATCGGGTTGTTCGCCATCTGCACCGTTCCGGAAACGCCGATGTTGAATAGCGCGATCGGTCGCTCCTTCAGATCGAGATCGCGCACGAATTCGAAGGTCACTCGATGGCGCACATTCAAATGTTTCGGGTGCTCGATGTTGTGATTGAGCACTTGCGTCATCACGTACAGCGGCTCATTCGAAGCAATCGGAAACGCGAACCCGTCGGGCAGACGCGCCTCGAAGCCGCCGCCTTTCACGCGCATGCCTTGCGAGATCGTCATCAGCCGAGCGGCTGGGTAGCGCTTCAGATTGAACAGCGCTTTGTGCCGCGCCGGATCGATGTCCACGTTCATGTGGCACATCAGCTCGGGCGACATCAGCGTCTTTCCGTTCGCTCCGACGACTTCGGTCTTGATCGCCGTTAGCCAGAGCAGCTCCGGCGCCGCGCGGTCGCCGAGGTAGATGGTTTGCGCGCCGGACGGACCCTCCATCGACTTGTACTTCTTGACGATCGGGTAGACGTTCGAGAGGACCTGCTTTTGCTCGGCAGCAATGAGCGGCGCGGCAACGAACACAAATAGCAGAAAGAGACGAAATTTCACGGAAGTAAGAATAACATCAGCGCGTTTCGAGCGACGACACAAACGCGCTCACGCCCGAGCGTCGCGGTTTGCTCCGGCAGGAACAGAAAACGCTCGAGGGGAACACCTACACATCGCAGTTTTCATACGACGCTGATGGAAATCGCTCAGCGATCACTTATCCATCGGGTCGTCGTGCCGCCTACACCTTCGACTTCGCCGACAGGCCGATTACGAGCACATTGAACACAACATCGCTCGTGAGCGCGGCAACCTACCTTCCACTGGGTCCGCTGTCCTCGATGACCCTCGGCAACGGCACGAGCGTGACGCACACCTATGACACCCGTTATCGCCTCACGGAGAACAAGCTCACCGCAGGCGCAAGTACCAACGCGGATTACACGTACAACTATGACAGCGTTGGAAATATCACTGGGATCACCGACGCCTTGGACGCCACATACAGCCGTACATTTGGCTACGACGATCTCAACCGGGTCACCACTGCGAACACGGGAACATCGCTGTGGGGAACCGGCAGTTATCAGTATGACGCCATGGGCAACATGAGCAGCCTGAGTCTCGGCAGGTCTGGAACTTTCACGTATTCGGGTTCGACGCCGAGGTTAACAAGTGTCACAGATGCCGGAGGAAGCTCGAACATCGCCTACGATCCGGCTGGGAATGAAGTGACAGCCGGAGGTGCGGCATACACCTACTCTTCTCGTAATTTCTTGAACAGTGCCGATGGCCTCACGTATGCGTACGACGGCCGCGGCGTACGGGCGATCACTACAGCGACCAATCCTTTTGAGATCACCTCGTTGACCATCTCGCCTTCAGGCATCGAAGGTCCCGCAGCAGGAACGGCAACGGTGACCCTCGGAGCTCCGGCACCTGCGTCAGGTGCGGTGCTCACGATCAGCAGCAACAACAACTTGCTCGGCCGTCCTCGCACCTTGAGGGTAACGATTCCTGCGGGTCAAACAACCGCACAATTCTTCGTGGACACTACGCAAGTTTCTCAGGTGACGAACCTGCGGCTCACAGCCGGATATGGTGGTTCGACGCAATCGAACACGGTCGCGGTCATTCCGCCGCAGATGCACATCAGCAGCGTCACGTTGAATCCGGCGTCAGT
>QHVY01000315.1 GCA_003223695.1 Acidobacteriota bacterium | reverse complement strand
CGGACAGGTCACAACTTGATCGAAAAGAAAAATCGTGCATTGTCGTCGATCTACGTGATCAATGACGCCGTGGCATCGAACCTGGCCATGCTCTGCGCGTGGTTCCTCCGCTTCCACGTCAAGATCGTGCCGGTGGTGAAAGGCATGCAGGACATCGAGGTGTACCTCAGCATCCTGCCGATCATCACGCTCGTGTTTCCGCTTTCCTTCGCCATTCAGGGTCTCTACCGCGTCCGGCCGACGCGATCGAAAGCGGAGGAGTGGATGTCGGTTGCGATCGGCTCGGTCGTAGCAACGGTCATTCTGTCCGGTGTGCTGCTTTGGATCCGCCCCTGGAAGCAGCCCGGCGTCGAATATTCACGCGCGACGCTCAGCCTGTTCATGGTCTGCGCGATTCTGTTCGTGATCGGCGGGCGGATGCTGGTTCGGGCAGGAGTAAACCTGCGGCACCGCGCGGGCAAGGACCTCGATCGTGTGCTCATCGCCGGAAACGGTGAGCTCGCGCGCGCGGTCGTCGAGCGCATGCGATCGCATCGCGAGCTCGGATTTCAGATCGTCGGGTTTCTCCGAAACGGCGACGACTCCGGCCTCGAGGATCTCGAATGTCTCGGGACAATCGAAGATGCAGAGCGCGTGATCGAAGAGCACGACGTCGACCATGTCTTTGTGGCGCTGCCACATGGCGCGTCGCAAGCAGTTCTCGAGCAGCTCACACGAAGCGTCGTATCGATTCACGTTGTCCCCGATCTGCTGCAGTTCATGGTGCTGCGCTCGCGCGTCGAAGACATTGACGGTCTGCCGACGATCAACCTCTCCGAGACGCCGCTGGAAGGGTGGAGTCGCTTCGTCAAGCGCGGCTTCGACCTCGCCGTCGCCGGCGCGGCGCTGATCATCCTCTCGCCGCTGATGCTGCTCATCGCCCTGGCAATCTGGATCGAGGACCGCGGATCGATTTTCTATCGCCAGGTGCGGATGGGCCTCGATGGCAAGCCGTTCGAGATCGTGAAGTTTCGCTCGATGAAAGCCGGCGCAGAAAATGAGAGCGGCGCGAAATGGGCCGAGCGCGATGATCCGAGGCGCACGCGAATGGGGCGTCTGATTCGGGCGTGGTCGCTCGACGAATTGCCGCAGCTTTTCAATGTCCTCATGGGCGACATGAGCATCGTCGGCCCGAGGCCGGAGCGGCCGCAATTCGTACAACAATTTCGTGCAGAATTCCCCCACTACATGTTGCGGCACAAAGTGCGCGCCGGCATGACCGGCTGGGCCCAGGTGCACGGCTGGCGCGGCAACACCTCGGTGCGGATGCGCATCGAGCACGATCTGTACTACATCGAGAACTGGTCGCTGATGCTCGATGTGAAAATCCTCTTCATGACGGTTCTGCACGGCCTGCGGCACGAGAACGCGTACTGAGCGGTCGTACGATGGCTCGTGACCACTCGACGTCGAAGGATCATCGCCACGTCGCTCGTTCTGATCGCAGCCGTGGCGTCGGTCTATCCACAAGAGCGTATGAAGAGCGGCGCGATCAGCTGCTCGTCGAGTGCAGTATCAGTGCGCGTACAACACGGTCAATGTGAAGATCCTCGAGTGGCGATACGGCGCGGACTTTTTCGAGCGCGTGGAAAAGCAGGCGCGCCGCGCAGGAGAAGACGTGCATTCGTGACCGCTATTGCGCTGCTGGTCTTGGCGCCCACGCTCTACGCTCGCGGCAAGAAAGCCGCTCCAACCGAGCCCGGGACTTACAACGCGTGGGGGCAGGATATCGATCACATCGAGATCCTGAAGACCTTCAAGATCGCTGATTACGACAAGATCGTCATGCAGCCCTTTGACACTTCTGCCACCCCGTTGCCCGACAAGAGCGACAAGTCTTACGACACGATCAAATCGGTGCTCGACACGTACACCTCCACGCTCATCGAGGCGATGAAGCCCGAGCTGAAGGCGAAGGCCGACGTGATCCAATCCGAGAAAACGTCGAAGTCGGCGAAAACGCTAATCGTCCGCGGCAAAGTGGAGGACCTCTCTCCCGGCTCGCGAGCCAAACGCTACTTCGGCGGCTTTGGTGCCGGTGCTGCCGGAACGAAAGTCAGCGGCGAGTTCGTCGACGCGAAAAGCGGCGCGGTCCTGGCGCGCTTCACACAAGAGCGGCGGTCGGGTGGCACGTTCAAGGTCGGCGGCGGAAGAAACATGGACGTCATGCGCGACAGCATCCATGCAGCCGGCAAGGACGTCGCCCACATCCTCGACGAATTTTGATGGCGGGCTATTCAGGGACGCCGCTGGCGAAGAAGCTCGGCATCAAACCTGGATCAACCCTTCTCCTCGACGGTGCGCCTGACGATTACCCGACGAAAGAAGCGGCCGTGGCGCGATCGATCTCCGACCGCGTCGACATCGTGCACGTCTTCACGAAGAACGCCGCCGAGCTCGCGGCGAAGCTTCGCAAATTGCGTGATCGCATCCGCGACGACACGACCGTGTGGGTCTCCTGGCCAAAAAAGTCATCGAAGGTGCCGACCGACATCACTGAAGACGTGATTCGAGCGATTGCTCTGCCGCTCGGTTTTGTCGATGTGAAAGTGTGCGCCGTCGATGACATCTGGTCGGGGCTGAAGCTGGTCATTCGGCGCGAGTTGCGGCATCAGTGAACCATCGTCACCCCGGCGATTCCGGCGAAGTCCGAATCGGTGGTGATCAGGTCAGCATCATATTTCCGTGCGGTTGCCAACATCACCGCGTCCGCCATCGCCAGTCGGTGCGCCAGACTCAACTCCGCAGCCGTCAATGCAATCTCTTCAGTTCCGGCTGGCTCGAATTCTTCGGTGAAACGTCACGCCGAAGCTTTTGCCGCCTGTCTGCGACAGGGATCAAAACCGGTCCTTTTTCTCTCTGAAGCCGGTGGTTCGAATTCCTCGGGCGAATCCGCGCATCGCTGAAATCGGACGCTCAGGCACCAGGATGACCAGACCGCTCTTGGCGATGACCTCCATTTCCTGACCGGGCTCAGGCCCATCTGGTCCCGTACATTCTTCGGAATGGTGACCTGATATCTCGACGACAGCCTCGTTCGCCTCATACGAAACACAGCATAATTCAGACATGGGCAAGCAATCCGAAGCGCTCTTTCAGCGCGCGCAGGAGATCATCCCCGGCGGCGTCAACTCGCCTGTGCGCGCGTTTCGCGCCGTCGGCGGGACACCGCCGTTCATCGAGCAGGGGCAGGGCTCGCGCGTGTTCGACGCCGACAACCTCCAGTACATCGACTGCGTCGGCTCGTGGGGCCCCATGATCCTCGGCCACGGCCATCGCTTTGTCGTTGAAGCGGTGAAGAGAGCGGCGACGCGGGGATTCTCATTCGGCGCGCCGACCGTCGGCGAGGTCGAGCTCGCGGAAATGATCATCGCCGCGATGCCGTCAATCGAGATGATCCGGCTTGTCAACTCCGGAACCGAGGCGGCGATGAGCGCCCTGCGCCTGGCGCGCGCGGTGACCGGACGAAAAAAGATTCTGAAATTCGATGGCGGCTATCACGGGCACGTCGATTCGCTGCTCGTGAAGGCCGGGTCGGGCAGTGCAACGTTCAATGTGCCCGACTCCGCGGGCGTGCCGCAGGAGATCACACAACTGACGGTGAGCGTGGCCTACAACCATCTCGATGCGGTCAGCAACGCGATGGATGAGAACGGCGACGACGTTGCGGCGATCATCGTCGAGCCGGTCGCTGGAAACATGGGCTGCGTTCCTCCAGCCGAGGGTTTTCTGCAGGGGCTGCGAGCGATCTGCGACGAGCGCGGATCGCTGCTGATCTTCGATGAAGTGATGACCGGATTTCGCGTGGCATACGGGGGCGCGCAAGAGCTGTACGGAGTGAAGCCCGACATCACCACGCTCGGCAAAATCATCGGCGGCGGCATGCCCATCGGTGCGTACGGCGGCTCGCGCAAAATCATGGAGCAAGTTTCGCCGCTCGGACCGATGTATCAGGCGGGAACGCTTTCCGGGAATCCGGTCGCCGTTGCTGCTGGAAAGTCGACACTCGGCGTTCTCAAAAACTCATCGATCTACAAAGATCTCGAGGAGCGCAGCTCGGAGTTCGAGCACGGCGTCCGCCGCTCGGCGGAGAAGCACGGGGTGCCGATCACGTTCAATCGTGTCGGATCGATGTGGACGATTTTCTTCACCGAGGGACCGGTGACCGACTGGGAGTCGGCGAATAAATCGAATCGCGAGAAGTTCGCGCGCTTTTTTCACGTGATGCTGGCCGAAGGCGTCTACCTGCCGCCATCGCAGATGGAGTCGGCGTTTTTTTCCGCTGCGCATGCGAAGAAAGACATTCAGCAATTGATCGACAGAGCGGAGCGGGGGCTCAAGAAAGTGGCGTGGGAGTTCGAAAAGTAGTGCCGAGTGCCGAGTGCCGAGTGCCGAGTGCGTCGCGCAATTTCGTAAGAATCTCTTCTTCTGCGCGAGCGTGAAGTTGTTGCGACTCGAGCCATGCTTTATCCGCCCGATCTAAGAGACTGGCGCGGCGGTCGTCCGCCAAATTCGCCAAATTGATGCACACGTTTTGATACGCCCCGGCGGCGGCGGCGCGAGCCATCTGGCCGCCCACGCCAGCATCCGAGAGCGACGCCTGCAAGCCGATGCGCGCGACCTCGCGACAGAGTTCCATCACCTCCGGGCAGCACTCCAGGACGCCGAGGGGCACTTCGGTCGCGGTGACGGTCGCGTTGGCGATCGCCGCGTCGCGAGCAGGATCGTCTTTCGGCATTCGTATCGCTTCGAGAAGACGATCGAATGCCGCGGTATCGGCGTCGACCGCGCTGAGAAGTTGATCCTTGAGTCGCTGGGCGCGGATGGCAATCGTATCGAGTTTGTCGTGCTTCGATTCGAATCCTTTTTTCGTGTGCGAGATCACTGCGACCATCGCTGCGAGCGCGGCACCCATCGACGCGGCGAGCGCCGACACCGATCCGCCGCCCGGCGCTGGCGAGTCGCTCGACAGTTCGTGCGCGAGCCGCCGTACGCACCGATGGGCATGCCGCCGCCGATGATTTTGCCGAGCGTGCGAATCGCCGTCTGCACGAGTGCGGATTCGCTGACGCCAGCCGGGCGTCCCATTCGTTTCAAATAGTGCCGGCCGGAATCGAGCAGCACGGACAGCGGCACGAGGCCGACGATCTCCGATCCGGTGACGCGCAAGCCGCGTTCCCGTGCGCGCTCGTCGCACGTGTCGAATGCAAGGTGCAGCGGCGTGATATCGAGATCGGTCAGATTCATCGACACCTGCGCGCAGCCGTACTCCGGAATCACCCAGCCGACAGCTTTGACCGACTTGAGCAATCCCGACTCCCACACTGGCTCGCCACGCTGATCGAGAACCGGATTTCCCTCCTCATCGCGTTTCATTCGTCCGCGTTCGCGAACATCGAACGCCACGCGTGTCGCGAGCCGCTTATCCATTGTGTTGAGGTTGACGTTGTACGCGACGAGAAACTTGCGCGCGCCGATGACCGTCGCACCGGAGCGCGGATTGAATTTCGCCGGGCCGAAGTCCGGCTTCCAGTCACGATGCTCGATTTTTTTTGCCAGACCTTCGTACTCCCCTTCGCGAATGTCGGCGAGATTGCGGCGATGCGGCGCCGTTGCGGCGAATTCGTAGAGATAAACGGGAATCGACAGCTCTTTCCCAACACGTTCGCCGAGGCGTCGCGCGAGAAGCGCGCAGTCATCCATGGTCACGTCGGCCACCGGCACGAACGGCACGACGTCGACCGCTCCGATCCGCGGATGCGCGCCGCGATGCTTGGACATGTCGATCAGCTCGTAACCTTTCCTGATGAGCTGAAATGCGCCTTCGAGCACCGCAGCCGGCTCGCCGACGAACGTGATGACCGTGCGATTCGTATCAGCCCCGGGATCGACGTTCAGCAGCGTGACGCCAGGAACTGCGCCTGCCGCAGCGGCGACCGTGTCGTAAATCTCCCGGCGCCTTCCTTCAGAAATGTTCGGGACACACTCGACGACCTTCACGCGCTTTCCTCACCCGACTCGCGCACCGAAAGCCAGCTGCCGAGGAAGCCGGCGATCATGCCGCCGGCGAGGAGAGCCGCGATTTTTTGCCACGGCAGAAATCCGTTGAACAGAAAACTCCAAATCAGCGAATTCGCTGGAGCGATGAAGCGCCGGGCAGCCACGAAGCTGCCGAAGAGCAGCGCCACCGCGAGGAGCGCTCCAAACGTGCCCTGCAGCAGCCCTTCGATCAGAAACGGGCCGCGGATGATTCGCTCGGTCGCGCCGACAAGGCGCATGATCTCTATTTCTTCATGATAAAGCATCATGGTTAATCGTATGACATTGGCGATGGTAAAGGCTGCTGCCAGAGCGAGGAGCGCGCCGGCGATGATGCCCGCGATATTGACGACGTTCACCACGCGTTTGAGCCGGCGCACCCATTCCCAATCGAGCTCTTTCATCTCGCGCCCAAACGTTGGCGACTGCATGAGCTGCGGCGCGACGTCGCACTCGAATGATGCTGGAAATGGATTGGCATCGAGCTGAGCGACGATGCCGTTCAGATTGGCGAAGTAGGACGTGAAGCGCCGTAGTGCTTCATCACTGCTGACGAAACGGCGCCGCGCGAGATCACGATGCGCGGCGAGATATCGATCGACCGCCGCGACTTGCGCCGGCGTCGCCTCGGCGCTCAGATAGATATCCACGCGCGATTTCCCCTGCGCCTGCTCAGCAGCGCGCCCGAGGTTTTCGGAGAGGAGCAGGAAGAAGCCGACGATGAGCATCGAAACGGCGATCATCGCCACGGCGACGAAGCTGGTTCGTTTGGAGATCCAGATGCGCCGGAACGCCTCACGGAAAAAGTAGGCGACGGTGTTGGAGGGAATCTGCGGATCGAATTCTGAGCCCACTGTGATTCACCACAGAGGCACAGAGCCGTTCTCTGTGTCCTCTGTGCCTCTGTGGTGAGAGTTTTTCACGACCAGTTCACGAATACGGATTCGCTGCGCGCCGCCGGCTTTCCCGCGGCGGCGATCTTCTCTTCGGCGATTTTGCCGTGATCGAGGGCGATCACGCGGCGGTTGCTCCGCTCGATGAGGTCGCGATCGTGCGTCGCCAGGAGCACGGTCGATCCGCGCAGGTTCGCACTATTGAAAATCTCGAGCACTTCCTGGGCGAGATCGGGATCGAGATTTCCGGTTGGCTCATCGGCGATCAGCATCAGCGGATCGTTGATCAGCGCGCGGGCGATGGCCACGCGCTGCTGTTCGCCGCCGGAGAGTTGCAGCGGGTAATAATTCATCTTGTGCTGCAGCCCGACTGCGCGCAATGCGGTGTACGCTTTCTTCTTGTGCTCTTTCGCTGTTAGGCCGATCACGGTGAGAATGAACGAGAGATTCTCGAAGATCGTCATCCGTTCGATGAGTTTGAATTCCTGAAAAACCATCCCGATCTCACGGCGAAAATAGGGGAGATGCCGGCGCTTCATGGCATTCAGGTTCCGGCCGTTGACCACAATTTGTCCTTCCGTCGGCCGGATCTGGCGCAGGATCAACTTCAGCAGCGTCGATTTTCCGGCGCCGCTCGGACCGGTGAGGAAGACGAATTCGCCTTTGTCGATGTGGAACGTCACGTCGTTCAATGCGGTCGAATACGCATCGAAGCGTTTCGTGACGTGATAGAAATGGATCATTCGGTGTTGCTTCATGATACCCGTTGTTCGTTGTTCGTTGTTCGTTGTTCGTTGTTCGTTGTTCGTTGTTCGTTGTTCGTTGCTCGTTCTCCGAGACGACAACGGATAACGGAGAACGAACAACGAGTACACTAATCGCGGCGATGGAGTCCGCCTGAAACCGCCTCTCAGAGGATGATGACTCCTACGACACACTGTAGGATTGGAGTCGGCGGACGTGAGTCGATTTCTTGTCGTAGCAGCCGGGGGAGCGGCCGGCGCGGTGGCGCGCTACGGCGTCACTCTCGCCGTGGCCATATTCTGGCGGCGTGATTTTCCGCTGGCCACGTTCCTCATCAACGTGTCCGGATCCTTCATCCTCGGATTTTTTGCGACGTTGGCCGCCGAGCGCGCGGCGATCGATCCGCTGTGGCGTCTTCTGGTGGCCACAGGTTTCGTCGGCGCGTACACAACATTTTCGACGTTCGAATATGAGACCGAGCGCTTGACCGAGAGCGGCGCGCTCACATGGGGAATAGTCAATATATTGACTTCTGTGCTCGCCGGCTTCATCGCCGTGCGGCTGGGAGTGATTCTCGCGCGCCGCTGACGGAGGAACCGTGACTCTGAAACCCGGACCGGCAAAGAAACTGATCGTCACTGTGAACGAATCGGCGCGTTGGCACGGCCGCAGCGTTTACAACGCGCTGCTCGAGCTCTTCCAGCACAAGGGCCTCGCCGGCGCCACGGTGTCACGCGGGATTGCCGGCTTCACCGGACACGGAACGATTCAGACGATCAACATCCTCGATCTTTCCAGCTCGTTGCCGGTGCGCATCGAAATCGTCGATAACGCGGAAGCGATCGATCGCGTTCTTCCGGACGTGTACGACATTGTCGACAAAGGTCTGGTGGAGGTGCAGGAAACGACCATTATTAAATTTGCCACCGGCGAAAAAGAGGCGGCGCCATCGTCGAAGGGAGAACTCACGCGACTGATCGGAAAAGCGAAGATGCTCCGAGTGCATATCGGCGAGGACGACAAGTGGGAAGGCGAGCCGCTTTACGAGGCCATCGTCAAGCGAGCGGCGCAGCTCGACATCGCCGGTGCCACCGTTTACCGCGGCATCGCCGGGTACGGGCCACAGAAACGAATTCACCGCCACAAGACACTGACGTTTTCCAGTGACGATCCGATCATGATTGCCATGGTCGACGAAGAGGAAAAAATCAACAAGATGATCACCGCACTGGAGACGATGATCACCGGCGGCTGCCTGATCGCAGTTTCCGATGTCAGCGTCATACGCTACGTAGCGCACGCCGAGGGAGAGCAGCGGTGATCTCGTTCCACACGATTCAGTCGTCTCGACGAATTTTCTTCGCCGCTACAGCGAGAAATTTCTCGAGCTCGTTGAAAAATCCGTCGAGCGCATCGCCTTTTGTCGTCGGAACGAGAAAGATATGTGTATGCGGAATGCGGCGGCCACGGGCATACAGACAGACGAATTCTGATGAGTACACGTCGCGCAGTCGATTGGCGACGCCCTTGGCCATCCGGAACACGGTGCCGATTTCATCGTCCGTCAGGTCGTGCCACCACGGCACGTGCCGCTTGGACAAAATCAGACAATGAC
Source organism: Acidobacteriota bacterium (assembly GCA_003223695.1). GTDB lineage: Bacteria > Acidobacteriota > Thermoanaerobaculia > Gp7-AA8 > Gp7-AA8 > Gp7-AA10. The sequence continues at coordinate 713 of QHVY01000315.1, read as the reverse complement.
CTTCAGCGAACGGATTGATGTCGAGGATGCAGAGTGCGAGATCGTCCTGCTCGATGATGTGCGCCGGTGCGCGGCCGGCGACGATCTCGCAAAAGACGCACGGCATGGGCGCTTAATGTATCAGCACGCTGACGCCGTGCTTCGCCGGCACGATGACCAGGTGTCGCGCCACGATTCCCCTCCCCACCGCCCGCCCGATCAGCGCACCGGCGACGACATCCGCCGGCCAGTGAACATGATCGTTCACGCGCGACGTAGTGGCCGGCGATTGCCGTCGCCAGGGCAAAGGCGCTTGTGGCGTGACCTGACGGAAAACTGTTGTGAGGATTGTCGGTGCGGATGAAGTGGAAGTTGTACGTTCCTTCGTTGATGTTAGGCCGCGCGCGGCCGAAGAGATCCTTCAACAACGGAGTGACGATCCCGCCCGCCAACAAATCCGATTCCAGCGCGTCGCGCCCTGCATCTTCGACGTTTGCATCGTGAAACAGCTTGCCAGCACCGAACAGCAGCGCGGAAACCTCGAGGCCGCGGCCGCCGCCGAACGGCGTCACTGCTTTGGCGAACGAGTTCGTTGACGACGATCGATTGCGTTGAAACGCATCTTCGATCGGCTTGTCCGCGGCCATCACGATGGCGATTAAACCCAGCCCCTCACCGAATCGCGTCCACTGCGCCTTTTTCCAATGCAGCGGTGCTGTGGCGAGTGATTTGAC
>QHVY01000314.1:6003-9458 GCA_003223695.1 Acidobacteriota bacterium | reverse complement strand
CCCCGAACATGCCGACGGTCTTCACCGCGACTGTTTATCCCGGCATGTGCCTCGTCGAAGGAACGAATCTGAGCGAAGGTCGCGGCACAACGCATCCCTTCGAATTTTTCGGCGCGCCGTGGCTCGAGCCGTTCAAGCTCGCCGAGCGCCTCAACGCCGTCGGCCTGCCTGGCGTGCGCTTTCGCGCGCACTTCTTTCTGCCGAAATTTCAGAAGCACGGCGGCAAGGTTTGTGGAGGCGTCGAGCTGCATGTGACAAATCGCTGGGCGTTCGAACCGTATCGCACAGGACTCTGGTGCGTGAAGGTGGCCCGCGATATGGATCCCGAGAAATTTGATTGGCGCCGCGAAACGTACGAGTTCGTGTCCGACCGGCTGGCGATCGATCTCCTCGCGGGAAGCGATCGCTATCGGATGCTCGTGGAAGCGGGAGGCAATCCCGACGACTGGGTGGCGGAGTGGGAGGAGACGCTGCGCGACTTCGCCAGCATGCGCGAAGAATATTTGTTGTACCGCGCGACTGATCCGCACTGGGCATAGGTTGCGGAGTTGCAAGGTTGCTGGGTTGCTGAGTGATGCTCCCGAGCAACCAAGCAACCGAGCAACGAAGCAACCCGAAGCTCGAAGTCCTTTACGAGGACGAAGCGCTGCTCTTCATTAACAAACCAGCGAACATCGTCGTCCAGCGCGGCTACGACCCGAACGAGCCAGTACTTCTCGAGCTGGCGGTTGAGCACGCGGGACATCTTTTTCTCCTCCAGCGGCTCGACCGCGGAACTAGTGGCGTCATCTTTTTCTCCAAGAGCGCAGACATCAACGCGAGACTCACCCGTCACTTTGAGATCAAGCAGATTCGAAAGCGCTACCTCGCGCTTTGCGAGGGCCCGCTCGGCGAGCCGCAAACGATCGACGCGCCCATCGCGCGCATCGGCCCCATCTCCTTCGGTGTGCGAGAGCACGGCAAGCGCGCGGTCACCGGAATCCGTCCGCTCCGAGTCACGTCGAACGGCTCGCTCGTGGGGATCGAGCTGCAGACCGGCCGCACTCACCAAATTCGTGTGCATTTGGCAGCGATCGGGCATCCGATCATTGGCGACTGGCTGTACGGTCAACGAAACGCCTCGAGGCCGATGCTGCATGCGGCTGAGCTCGCAATGCTGCATCCGCTGACGAATCAGCCATTTCGAGTCTTCGCCCCTCTGCCGGCCGATTTTCAGGAGGTGGCCGGGGAGCGTGGAATCGTGTCGCGAGGCGAGGACATTATGACCCTTGTAGAGTCCAGCTAAATGCTTGAATACGTTAGAATAAACCGTGAGCGACGCCCGTTACCGAATGCATAGGAGAACGCCATGAAACTCTGGAGCAAGATCGCAACCCTCCTTGCATTCGTGCCCCTCGTCGCCTCGGCACAATACAAGGATCTCGATGTCGCGCTGTCGAATCTGTCGCGCGGCTTTGGCAGCGGCGACCCACAAGCGATCGTCTCCGGTATTTCAGACGGAGACAAGGTGATGCTGCAGTTCCCCGGCCTCATCGATCAGAGCGGCCCGACGGTTTATGGCCGCGATCAGGCCGCCTATCTGCTCGATGGGCTGTTCGGCAGAGTGCATCCCACCGCGTTCGAGCAGCAGAGTGCGCGCAAGGAAAGTTCCGAGGGGCAGTATCACATCACGGGGACGTGGGCGATTCAGAACGCCGGCAAACCCGACACTCGTGAGCTCTACATCACGCTACACAACAAGAATGATCGGTGGTCAATTGTGTCCGTTCGCTCAGCGGGCAAATAAACTGGCCGTATGAGGCCGGCGACGGACCGCGTCATTCGCACGGCTGCAGTTTTTCTGATCGCATTCGCGCTCATCGAGGTCGCCACGTTCATCGCGACCGCGCGCGTGGGCAGCACATTCAATGAGCGCTCGGTGATCCACGTCGACCGCGAGGTCCGGCGGGTGCGCGCGCAAATCGCGGAAATCGAGTCTGTCCTCGACAAGAGCGTTGACAACGTGGCGCGGGCTCTCGCCCCGGGCGTCACATCCCAACCGCAGCTTTTCGGTTTGCTGCATTCCGAGGTCCACCACATTCCCGGCCGCGGCATGCGCATCATCGGTTCGGACAGACACGTTCTCGCATGGTGGGGAGAGGATCTTCGCGTCAGCGGCGCGCTGACCTATCAATTCGACGTCACCGATCTCTACATCACGCGTTCACGTTTGCTCGCGAACGGCGTGACCGTGCAAGCGTTCGAGCGCATCGTCAATCAGACGCGCACACACTCGCTTCTCGATCCCGACGATGACTGGATCATCGGCACCACCTTTCATGGCGGCGCACTGCGGCAGGATCCGGCGACTCGACGCTATCTCATCGAGCCGCGGCCCGACTCCCGCTTGTGGATCGATGTTCTGCCGCGAACGCGCAGCGACATCGTCGCCAGCACCGCCGCGATCGGTCGCGACGCGGCGGCCATCCTGCTAGCGCTTGCGGCGCTCGTGATTGCGTGGCAGTGGAGGGCGGGCGCTCCTTTGATGATCGCGTTCGCGCGCGTCGCGCTGCTGCCGATGAAGATCGAGGCCGACACGTGGCACATCTTCGGTTTCGATCTTTACGCATCGCGGATGCTCGATGGCTTCAGCAAGTCGCCGTTCGATTTATTTCTCACCGCGGCCGCAGTGCTGGCGATCGTCGCCTTGATTGCCAGCAAGATTCCAAACCTCGTTCGCGTGATCCTGGCGCTCGCCGCAGCGGCAGGCTTTATCGCGCTCGTCGACAACCTCGTCGACAACGCGCGGATTTCGGCGATTCCCGATCACATCGTGCCCGTCTCGGTCGGGCAGGCGGTCCTGCTGCTCGCTTTGCTGCTCTTCGCGTTTGCTGTGGTAAAGATTGCGCCGCGATTCGCGAGCGGTCATCGATCGCTCCGGCTTCTGGTGTCGGCATTGGTCGTGGTCGGACTGGTGTATGTGCCCCTGCATGTCTTCGAGGGTTCCAGCTCGCGCAAGCTCATCGCAGAGACCTATGCGCCGTTGGTGATCGGCGAGGCTGGCCAGTTGCGCACGATGATCGAAGACACGCTGCGCAACGAATTCTCCAGCACTGATCTGAGCATGATTCTTCCGGACGATTACACGCGGATGGACCTCGAAGATCTCGCATACGCGTTGTGGCTGCGATCCGATCTGTCGAAGTGGCGCATTCCGGCAGTCATTACCATCAACGACGTGTTCGATCATCCCGTGAGCCGTTTCGGCGTCGGCCTGCCGCAGTTCAGCGAACGGAGATCCGGCGTCGGATCGGAAGTATTGCAGGTGGGCAGCTTGCGCCGCGTCCTGATGCATCACGATTTTCAGGTCACCGCGTTCGGTGTGCCGATCGGCCAGGGAAGCGTGCACGTCGTCAATCCGGCCGAGCCGGGCGCGATCGAGTTTCCGGATGTTTATCGCGACTTTTTCGAGCCTG
>QHVY01000314.1:0-5996 GCA_003223695.1 Acidobacteriota bacterium | reverse complement strand
CATGGCTCGGCCTCCTTCCGTCTGCCGGAGAGTCCAGCGCAATACTTCGCGACGCTGAAGACGGGGCAGGGCGTGTGGGTCAATGCCGCCGACACTGCGGGCATTTCGATTTACGTCCGCCGCAGCGACAACGCGCTGTATGCGTTTCCGCTGCAGGAGCCGACGGGAGGGCAGCAGGTCCGCCAGGCGGGCAGCGTTGCCATCTGGGCGATCGCGCTGGTCCTGCTGGCGATGATCATTCAATCGCTGCCGGTGATCGTTTCCGTGTTGCGGCGTTTTCCGCGCAGCCTCGATTTTCGCACCCGAACTTCGATCTACCTGACCGCCGTCGTGATTCTGCCTCTGATCATTTTTGTGATCTTTGTCCGCGCCTATCTCGCGAACCGGCTCGCAGCGGAGTACAACGATCGCGCGCGCACGGCACTTACAGCCGCAGAGCGCGTGATTGAAGATTACCTCGCCTCCACGAATCCGACGCGCCCGGAGCAGATTCTCGATGACGATGTGCTCAGTTGGTTGTCGCTGGTCATCGGACATGACCTGCATCTGTATCGCAACGAGCAATTGATCGCTTCGAGCCGTCGCGATCTTTTCGCCGCCCATGTCGACTCGGAGCGACTCCCCGGCGACGTCTACTCGGCCATCGTCCTCGGTGGTGCTCAGCTCCGCCAATCGCAACGCACGTCGGGCTCATCGCGATTCATCGAGATCTACAGCCCGATCGCGCTCGCTCCTGGGTCGAGTTACACGCTGGCGCTTCCGTTCATCGTGCAGGCGCGGCAGATCGAGGCACAGGTCAACGATCTCGCGACCACCATCTACATGTTGCTCGTCTTCATCGTCCTCGGATCGATTGTTGTCGCCTATCGCGCGGCGCGCACGGTGACGCGACCCGTTCAGGCACTCGTTGGCGGGGCGCGCGATGTGGCTCGAGGAAAGTTCGATGTCGATGTGACGGTGCCGTCGGATCCCGATCTCGGACTGCTGGTCACGACATTCCGCGACATGGCGCAGTCGATTCGGCGGCAGCAGAACGATCTGCGTCACGAGCGGGATCGCTTGCAGACGTTGCTCGAGAACATCAATGCTGCAGTCGTCGTGCTCGATGGAGAGATGCGCGTCGGCGCGACGAACCTCGCAGCGCGGAAGCTGTTCGGCGATGATGTTGAATTCCATCCCGAGGTACGCGACTTTCTCGCTGGACATCGGCAGCGCCGCGCCGAATCCGCGGAGCTCGAGCTGAACGTCGACGGCAATATCCGCACGTTCCGAGTCTCGATCGTTCCGCTGCCCGACAGCGACGAAGAAATGCTGATTGCTGAGGACGTGACGGAAATCCTCAGATCCAATCGCCTGGAGGCATGGGGCGAGATGGCCCGTCAGGTCGCGCACGAGATCAAGAATCCGCTGACGCCGATTCAGCTCACAGCGGAGCATCTACGGGCTGTCGCGGAGAACAATGATCCGGACCTGCCTGATCTTGTGAAATCCGCTGTGGAAAACATCCTGCGGCAGGTTGTGACCTTGCGCGAGACTTCCAAGGAGTTCAGCGACTACGCGTCGTTGCGCCAGGTCCGGAAACAACCGGTCGATCTTCGCAAGCTGCTCGAGGACATCGCCGCCAGCTACGCCTCCAGCCGGGAGCGCGGAGTCGATTTCCACGCGGAAATCGCGCCTTCGACGCCCGCGCAATTTGCCGGCGATGCTCGCATGCTTCGCGGCGCGATCGCCAACCTGATCGAAAATGCGCTTCAGGCCGCTCCACGAGGCAAAGTACGTCTCGGCAGCCAGGCGGTCGACTCCAAAGTCGTCGTTTCGGTGGAGGATAACGGCCCGGGCGTGCCGCCGGAGCTTCTGCCGAGGATCTTCGACCCGTATTTCTCGACGAAGTCGGCCGGCACCGGCCTCGGCCTTGCAATCGCGCGGAAGGCGATCGAGGAGCACGGCGGCTCGTTGCATGCCGAGAATCTCAACCCCGGTTTCCGCGTTTCGATTGAATTGCCGATGAAATAGCGCCGGCCTGCGGCCGGCGTTGTCGACAACTGTACAATCACAGACTTCACATGAAGAGAGCTGTCCTGGCCATCCTTCTCGCGATCAGCGCCCCTCTAGCGCAGGGCGACGCGCCCATCGACGAGACGCGCTTTGCGTTACGCGAGGAGTTCCTGCGGTTGATCAATCGTGATCGCCGGCAGTTCGGCCTGCCAGCCGTACAGCTCGACGCGTTCACATCGACACTCGCCGACGCGTACTGCCGCGACCAGATCCGCAACGGCACGACAGGCCATTACACGACCGATGGGCAGGCGCCGTACATGCGTTACTCGTTTGCCGGAGGCAATGACGGCCTCAGTGAAAACGCGGCGGCGTGGTCGGCGACATACAGCTTCAGCGACCGCGCCCTCTACGAAATGGTGCGCCGCTCGGAAGACGCAATGATGCGCGAAGTAGCGCCGCACGATGGTCATCGGCGCACGATTCTCGATCGGTACGCCACGCAGGTTGGGATCGGCCTCGCGTGGGAACGCGGCGAATTCCGCCTAACGCAGGAGTTCATTCTTGCAGCGGCCAGCCTGTGCGCGGGTACGACGTCGATGCGATTACCGTGCATCACGAGCCTCTGCCGCAGTCGATTGCCCCGGTGACCGCGAACGCGATCGACTCCTATGGCCTGCCGGACATTCGGCATCAGTATTTGCCACGGCTCAGGTTCAGTGAACATTATGCGGACGGCGGCCGCGGCGATTTCCCCATCGCCCGCGACGGCAGCTTCGCATTTGTCGTTCCGTTCCAGGACGGCCCGGGCGTGTACACAGTCGTCGTTTGGGTGAAGCCGCACGGCGCGACAGAGACGATTGCCGCGAGCAATATCTCCGTTCGCGTCAGCGAGCCCGCCGGCGGCGTTTCGACGATCGCGTCGTCGCGGTAGTGAGCCCCAGACTCTCCATTCGCGAGGTCTACGACGAGCTTTCGCTGCGCTATGAGATGCGCTGGCGGAAATACATTCGACGATCGGTTCACGAGACGCTCGTTCGCGCCAACATCCACAGCGGTGATCGAGTGCTCGACATCGGCTTGCGGGACCGGCGCCCTGCTCCGGGAACTCACGCGTGCGTCCGTACGCGCAATCGGCGCTGACGTTTCCATCGGAATGTTGGCCAGCGCACGATTCTGTGGCGCTTCGCTCGCGGCGGGCGACGCCGAGCTGCTGCCGTTTCGCAGCGAAACGTTTGACAGTGATCACATCCAGCTCATTTTAATTTCTGGCCGAACCGGCAACGCGGCTTGGCGGAGATCCGAAGAGTCATGCGCAGCGGCGGTCAACTGGTCATCACCGACTGGTGCGACGACCTCGTCGCCTGCCGCCTCTGCAACGCATACTTGCGAATGCGCGGCGCCTCACATCAACGAATCTTGAGCAAGACCGAATGCGCCAAGCTGCTCGAACAGTCGGGCTTCAATGTCCTGCGAATCGAGGACTACAAGATTTCGTGGTTGTGGCGAATGTAGCGCACCGTGGCGAGCGTCGCGAGCGCTGACGGCACGACGAGCACCGCAACCGAAAGATCGAGAAAGACTCGGGCATCCAATTGCGTCCGATACAGCACGCTGATCGCGATCGCCGAGACGATGCTGGCCGCGAGCAGACCGCGGGCGAAATGCGCGTCGGCCATCAGTGGGATTGCGAGCCCCGCGAAAACGACTGCGACGGCGATGATCGTGATCAGGCCCTTTTCGAAGACCGTCATCCGACGATCCACAGCGCCTGACCGCGCGCCATCGCCTGCCTCGCGGACAACATCAACTGCACGTACGTCTGCACGTCGAGGTCGGCCTCGATCAGCTCGTCCTCCTCGAGGTATTTCGCCGCGAGCTCCATCAGCTCGACTTCGTCGACCGGAAGCGACGCCTTCGCCGCAAACTGCTGCAGCGCGTCAACAAGCGCCGGAAGGCTGGCGACGTGAAACGGATCGGCAACATTCGGGACCGTCACCTCTTCGATGCCGGTCAACGGCGCGGCCACGAACACCGCCTGATATGCATCGATCCCGGCGATCTGCGGGACACGACTCTGCAGCGCCACCCAACCACGCACATCGACCTCATCGGAACGATACGCCTCGTCCCCCTCGCCATTGTTGAATGGAAATCGCTGTCGCAGCGCCTCCTCGACGCTGCGTGCGAGATCGGGGCTGAGGACGTCACGAGCGGAGCCGGCAACGAAGGTCAGCGGCACGGAGGGTGAGCTTACCATGCAGGTTGCTCGCATAGAATCCACGGCGTGCTCGATCGATTGAAACGGATTGCACCGTTTCTCAAACCGGTCATCGTCCTGGCGCTGTTCGCAATCGCGCTGCGCGTTCTGCAGGAGACACTCGCCCGTTACCGCTATCGCGACGTCGTCGCCTACATCAGCTCGCTTCCAATCGACCAGGTGATCCTGGCGGTGGTTCTAACCCTTCTCGGATATCTGGTGATGACCGGATATGACACGCTCGCGTTCGAGTACATCCGTCATCCGCTGCCCTATCGAAAAATCGCATTGGCCTCTTTCATCGGCTATGCGTTCAACAACAACGTCGGGCTCTCCGGGCTCGTCGGCGGATCTCTCCGTTATCGGCTTTACAACGCCTGGCGCCTGAGCGCCGTCGAGATTGCCAAGGTCATCGCCTTTTGCACGATCAGCTTCTGGCTTGGCTTCGTCCTGTTAGGCGGAACTCTGTTCATCGCCTCGCCGCCGGAGGTACCGACGGCGGTTCATCTCCCCTTCAACTCCGTTCGTATTCTGGGAATCATTCTGCTGATCCCCGCGGCGGCCTATTTCCTCTGGATCGCCATCCGCCGCGAGCCGGTGCGCATTCGACAATGGGAATTCGATCTACCGACGTTCGGGCTCTTCGTCGCCCAGGTCACGATTTCCGCGCTCGATTGGGTGATCGCTGCCGGCGTTCTCTACATCCTGCTTCCCGATTCGCTTCCGCTGACGTTCACAAAATTTCTGTCGATTTTCTTTCTCGCGCAGATCGCCGGCGTCGCCAGCAACGTGCCGGGCGGGCTGGGCGTCTTCGAAGCGATCATTCTTCTTTTCCTCGCGCCGTTCTTTTCCGCCTCGGCCATTCTCGGATCGCTGGTCGCCTTTCGCGCGATTTACTACCTGCTGCCGCTCTTCGTCGCCACGATTCTTCTGGCGACGCGCGAGACTCTCGAGAAGCGCGAGGGCGTCGCGCGCGCCTGGCGCATTTTCGGCCGCTGGGCGCCAGGCATCGCCCCAAACCTGCTCGCTTTCACCGGGCTCGTCGGCGGATCTCTCCGTTATCGGCTTTACAACGCCTGGCGCCTGAGCGCCGTCGAGATTGCCAAGGTCATCGCCTTTTGCACGATCAGCTTCTGGCTTGGCTTCGTCCTGTTAGGCGGAACTCTGTTCATCGCCTCGCCGCCGGAGGTACCGACGGCGGTTCATCTCCCCTTCAACTCCGTTCGTATTCTGGGAATCATTCTGCTGATCCCCGCGGCGGCCTATTTCCTCTGGATCGCCATCCGCCGCGAGCCGGTGCGCATTCGACAATGGGAATTCGATCTACCGACGTTCGGGCTCTTCGTCGCCCAGGTCACGATTTCCGCGCTCGATTGGGTGATCGCTGCCGGCGTTCTCTACATCCTGCTTCCCGATTCGCTTCCGCTGACGTTCACAAAATTTCTGTCGATTTTCTTTCTCGCGCAGATCGCCGGCGTCGCCAGCAACGTGCCGGGCGGGCTGGGCGTCTTCGAAGCGATCATTCTTCTTTTCCTCGCGCCGTTCTTTTCCGCCTCGGCCATTCTCGGATCGCTGGTCGCCTTTCGCGCGATTTACTACCTGCTGCCGCTCTTCGTCGCCACGATTCTTCTGGCGACGCGCGAGACTCTCGAGAAGCGCGAGGGCGTCGCGCGCGCCTGGCGCATTTTCGGCCGCTGGGCGCCAGGCATCGCCCCGAACCTGCTCGCTTTCACCACGTTCG
>QHVY01000313.1 GCA_003223695.1 Acidobacteriota bacterium | reverse complement strand
TCCACCATCGACCACGTCGGATCTTTCGGCTCCGGACGCGCTTCACGACTCACCTCCGCGATGCCGGTGACTCCGGACGGCTCGGCGCTCGACGCGTAGAAAAGAACCTGGTCGCCGCCCTTCATCTCGCGCATGAAGTTGCGCGCCTGAAAATTGCGGACGCCGTCCCAGCTCGTGGTGCCGTCGCGCTTCAGATCGTCGATGCTGTAAGCGGACGGCTCGGATTTCATCAGCCAGTAGCGCATGCCTCGTTGTATCGCTGGATTGCGATGCGAAGCAAGTCCACCGCGGATCGAAGATCTTCCTCTTTGAGGACGTACGCGATACGCACCTCGTTGGTGCCGACCGGCGACGCGTAAAAGCCGTTGGCTGGCGCGAGCATCACCGTTGCGCCGTCGTGCTCGAAATCAGTCAGCAGCCAAGCAGCGAATCGTTCGGCGTCGTCGATCGGCAGCCGCGCCACGCAATAGAACGCGCCCTCGGGCTTTTGCAGGAACACGCCGGGGATTGCGGTTAGGCCGTCGTACAGCACGTCGCGGCGCCGTTGATATTCGGCGACCACGCTTCGTGTGTATTCCTGGTCCAGTTCATTTGCGCCGACGGCGATGAATTGCGCGAGTCCCGGCGGGGAGAGGCGTCCCTGCGCCAGCCGTAAACATGCATTATAAATTGTACGATTCCGCGTCACCAGCGATCCGAGCCGAATGCCGCATGCGCTGTAACGCTTGGAGAGGCTGTCGACCACAATGACAAAATCTTCACAGCCCTGCAGCTCGAGCGCGCTGATCGCGCGATTTCCGTCGTACACGAACTCGCGGTAGACCTCATCGGAAACAAGAAACAGTCCGTGATCGCGGCAGAAATCGGCGACCATCTCGAGCTCATCACGCCGATAGACGGTGCCGGTCGGATTATTCGGATTGCAGATAATGACCACTCGCGATCGTGGGGTGAACGTGCGTTCCCAAACCTGGCGCTCCGGCAGATGAAACCCATCGCGCCCCCGGCTGGTCATAGGCACAATGTTCAACCCTGCCATCGCAGCGAACGATCGATAATTCGCGTAAAACGGCTCGACAACGAGGAGATCGTCGCCCGTATTCGCGCAGACGAGAAACGAAAACAGAATCGCCTCGCTGCCGCCGGTCGTAGCGATGATCTGATCGATTCCCAGCGACAGTCCCAACTGACGTTCGTAATAGTGCTGCAGCGACTGCAGGTACTCCGGCGTGCCCGCGGATGGCGAATACTCGAGCACGCGCGCGTCCATCTGCTTTAGGCGGTCGCGCATGCACGCGGGCGTTTCGATGTCCGGCTGGCCGATGTTGAGGTGATACACCTTCGTGCCGCGCCTCTTCGCCGCTTCCGCGAGCGGCGTGAGTTTGCGAATCGGCGACTCAGGAAATTCCTGCGCGCGATCGGACAGCGCGAGCGGCCGCCGGATTTCACTGAGGGTCATGACTGCCTCGAGGTGCGAAGGGCATGCCGTGCCTCAGGACTGAGGACTGAGGACTGAGGACTCAGTCGGGCGGTCTTGGCCCTCAGTCCTCAGTCCTGAATTCTTTCCACTCATAAGTTGCCGCAGCACGAAAGGAAGGATTCCGCCGTTCTGGTAGTACTCCACTTCGATCGGCGTATCGATGCGCAGCGTAACCGGTACGTCCTGCGCCTGGCCGTTCGCACGATGAATTGTGAGTTTCACTTTTTGCTGCGGGCGCAACGACGTCAAGCCGGCGATGTCGAATGTCTCGGTGCCATCGAGCTCGAGCGTCCGCGCGTTCGTGCCCTCCTCGAACTGCAGCGGCAGCACGCCCATGCCGACGAGATTGGAGCGGTGAATGCGCTCGAAGCTCTGGGCCACGACTGCGCGAACGCCGAGGAGGCGGGTGCCCTTCGCGGCCCAGTCGCGTGAGGAGCCGGCGCCGTACTCCTGACCGGCGATGACGACGAGCGGCGTTTTTTCCTTCTGATATTTCATGGCCGCGTCGTAGATCGACATCCGTTCGCCATCGGGCTGATGCAGGGTCACTCCCCCTTCGACGCCTGGAACCATCAGATTCTTGATGCGCACGTTCGCGAACGTACCGCGCGTCATCACCCGATCATTGCCGCGACGCGAGCCGTAGCTGTTGAAGTCTTCCGGTTTCACGCCATGCTCGATCAGATATCGCCCGGCTGGCGAATCTTTTTTGATCGAACCGGCGGGACTGATGTGATCTGTCGTCACCGAATCGCCGAAGATCGCCAGCGGACGTGCGCCGCGAACGTCGCCAACCTTCGTGCCATTGCTTTCGAAGAACGGCGGCTCCTGAATGTATGTCGAATTCGGATCCCATTTGTACAGCAGCCCCGCCGACGAGGGAATCTGATTCCAGAGTGGATTCTGATCCGCAAAATCCGAGTAAAGCCGCCGATAAGCGGCGGGATCGACCGAGCGCTGCATCACGTCGCGAATCTCTTCCATCGACGGCCAGATTTCACGAAGGTAAACATGTTGACCATTCTTGCCGCGGCCGATCGGCTCCTGCGTCATGTCGATGTCCACGCGGCCGGCCAGCGCGAACGCCACGACGAGCGGCGGCGACATCAGGAAATTCGCGCGGATCGACTGATGTACGCGCGCTTCGAAGTTGCGATTGCCGCTCAGCACCGACGCGCCGACGAGATCGTTCTTCGTGATCGCGTCTTCGACGAGCGGATCGAGCGGCCCTGAATTGCCAATGCACGTCGTGCAGCCGTAACCGACGGTGAAGAAGCCGAGTTGATCGAGATATCGATTCAATCCGCTGCGGAGGTAATAATCGGTCACGACACGCGAACCTGGGGCGAGCGAGGTTTTCACCACCCGAGGAACACGGAGGCCTTTCTCGACAGCTTTCTTTGCCAGCAGTCCTGCGGCAACCATCACACTCGGATTCGACGTGTTCGTGCACGACGTGATCGCCGCGATGAGGACATCGCCGTGATGCAGCTCTGCCACTTCTGAGGAGAACTCGTCGGCGAATTCGGACGTCGCGATCCGATCAGGCGTGGGACG
>QHVY01000312.1 GCA_003223695.1 Acidobacteriota bacterium | reverse complement strand
GATGATTGGCAAAGAGCTGCCGCACGATCATGGCGTGTTCGCAGAAAAAAATGATTTGCTGATGGATCCGAACAAGATGCTCCCACCGCCCCAGGTCGAGCTGCATCTCGTCGAAGTGCACGTCGAAGGCGACGAGTTGATGCAGACGTACGATGCCGGGCGGCATCAACCCGATCTGCAATTGCCGCATCCGGAAGAGCGCAATTACATGTACTTCCGCGGCGGAACGATTCGAATGGGAAAGCTGCTCATGCCGGATGCCGACATGCAGGTCGTCGACACCGACCCGAGCGATCCGTTCGACTTTTATATCGATCGCTACAACGAGCAGCTCGTCGCCGGCTTTTCGCGCAACCAGCCGAGCTACGGTCTGCTCGTTTTCATGCGCGACTTCAACGATCTGGCGACGCCGCCGAAAGCGGGGGAACGGGTCCTGCCGAAGTGAAACGTAGAGCCGACTCTCAGTCGGCTCCGCGCCGGCTAAGAGCCGGCGCCACGTTGCGCCCAGGAGCAGATCGCACAGGCGGTCTTATCGTGATTCCGTGGGCAGTACTGGCGGCCGAAATAGATCAGTTGTAAGTGCCGCTTCGCCCACTCGTCCTGTGGAAAGAGCTTCTTTAAATCCGCCTCGGTCTGTCTGACATCTTTTCCCTTCGACAGACCCCAGCGCTTCGCCAACCGGTGGATGTGCGTGTCGACCGGAAACGCAGGCTCACCGAACGCCTGCGCCATCACGACGCTCGCCGTCTTGTGTCCGACGCCCGGCAGCTTCTCGAGCTCGTGGATGTCGGGCGGCACATTACCGCCGTAATCCTCGACGAGCTTCCGCGCGAGGCGCCTGAGATTGCGCGCTTTGCTCGGGGCGAGGCCGCAACTGCGAATCAATTTCAGGAGCTCGTGCTCGGGCATGCGAGCCATCGCTGCCGGAGTCGCGGCGCGCCGAAAGAGAGCGGGCGTGACGCGATTGACCTGCGCATCGGTTGATTGCGCCGACAGCACCACGGCCACGAGCAGCGTGAACGGATCGCGGTGACCGAGGGGGATGTCGGGTTGGGGGAAGAGACGGTCGAGGATCGCGCCGATTTTCTTGGCCTTCTCAGCGCGCGTCATAGAAATTTACTGACGATCTCCGGCAGCGCCGGCGACGGCTCGTTGTAACCGATCAGCGCCAAGACATCACGAGCCGGGACCGCCCCTTCACGATTTCTCATCACACCGCGCGAATAGGCGAGTGCCGCGACGGTGCCATTCGTTTCGAATCGATGCTCGAAGTAGAACCACTTCTCGTCCCAGCCGGCGATGCGAGAGTGCAGGGTGAATTTCTCGAACGCTTTGATCTCGCGGCGGTATCGGATGACGATCCCTCCGACCACCGGATACCACCCGCGTTTTATGGCGCGGCGGAGCAGGCGCGTGCGCGACATGAGATCGAGCCGGCCAAGACCGGTGAGGCTGACGTAGCGGCCATCATTGAGGTGAAAGTTGAGGTCCATGTCCGTCGGCCAGACGCGAAGGCGGAGGACAGACGCATCGAGCATGTCCTTCCGCCTTCGAAAAAGATTCCTGAGGATGATGAAGGCGACGCGAAAAAACAGCAGCATGATTATGGAGTCGAGTTCACCACAGAGCACACAGAGATCACAAAGTCTCTGTGTTCTCTGTGGTGAGTCAATTCAAATCGAACAGCAGAAGCTCGGCGTCGCGGCCGCGGAGCGTGAGGGTGCGCTCATCCTCGATCGCCGCACCGTCACCTGCGCGTAGCGTCTGTCCGTTAACGTCCACCGTTCCGCGCGCGACCTGCAGCCATGCGTAACGTCCCGGCGGCAGATCGTAGGCGATCAGTTGTCCATCGGTGAGCGTCGTCGCAAATACCTTTGCGTTCTGGTGGATCTTCAGCGAGCCGTCCGTTCCGTCGTGTGACGCGACGAGGCGCAGCGTGTCCGTGCGCTCTTCCGCGGGAAACGTTTTCTGTTCGTACTCCGGCTGAATTCCGCGCCGCTCAGGCAGAATCCAGATCTGTAGAAGATGTACGGGTTCGCTGCGCGAAGGATTCATCTCGCTGTGCAGCACGCCCGTCCCCGCGCTCATTCTCTGGACCTCTCCAGGTCGAATTACCGAGCCGGTGCCCATGCTGTCGCGATGCTCGAGCGCCCCTTCGAGCACATACGTGACGATCTCCATGTCGCGGTGGCTGTGAGTGCCGAAGCCGCGGCCGGGGTTCACGCGATCTTCGTTAATGACACGCAGCGCGCGGAAGCCCATGAAATCGGGATCGTAGTAATCAGCGAATGAGAACGTGTGGTAGGTGTCCAGCCATCCGTGATCGAAATGGCCGCGGTCTTCGGCTTTGCGAATGCGAATCATGCCCGGCATGTTAAAACAACGCGATGCAACCGGACGCACCTCCGCGCCAGCTCAAGGAAAAGACTGAGAAGCATTACTGCGTGAAGTGCCTGTCCGAGGTGCCGCGTGACGAGTATCTCGAGAACGACTTCCTCTGCGATGAATGCGCGGAGGAGGAGCGGCAGGCGGACGCCGCAAGGATGAAGGATGAATGAGCCGCCGCGTCGCCGTAATTCACGACTGGCTCACCGGCATGCGCGGCGGGGAATCGGTCCTCGAAGCAATCCTTGACGCCCTTCCGCAGGCGGAGCTTTTCACGCTCTTTCATTTTCCAGGAA
>QHVY01000311.1 GCA_003223695.1 Acidobacteriota bacterium | reverse complement strand
CATCTCCATCGACACGCTGCGCGCGGATCACCTTTCAGTCTACGGCGCGAAGCTGGTCGACACTCCGGCGATCGATCGTCTGGCCGCGGATGGAATCGTCTTCGAGAACGCGTACGCACACGTTCCGCTGACATTTCCATCTCACGCCACGATCATGACCGGCAAGCTGCCGTTCGAAAACGGCGTGCGCAGCAACATCGGCTACAAACTCGACGTGAACGCGCAACCGACGTTGCCGCGACTTCTATCGCAGCACGGCTATGCGACCGGCGCCGCGGTCTCTGCATACGTTCTTCGTCGGGACACCGGAATGGGATCACTGTTCGATTTCTACGACGACGCGATGGAAGTGTGGGAGTCCGCGACTCTAGGCGCGCTTCAACGGCGCGGCGACGAGACGGTGCATGCAGCGCTCGGTTGGGTCGATCGCGTTGAGAAGCGTCCATTCTTTCTCTTTCTGCATCTTTTCGAGCCGCACACTCCATACGAGCCGGTAGAGCCGTTTCGCTCGAAATACGCGAATCCGTACGACGGCGAAATCGCCACAGTCGACGCCATCCTCGGTCGTTTTCTCGCGGAGCTGGACAAACGCGGCCTTTACGACCGGTCACTGATCATTCTCGACAGCGATCATGGCGAAGGGTTAGGCGATCACGGCGAGGCCGAGCACGGCGTGCTGCTGTATCGCGAGGTGCTTCACGTTCCGCTGATCGTGAAATTGCCCGGACGACGACTTGCCGGCCGCCGCGTGCCGGAAGTCGCTCAGCTCGTCGACATCCTGCCCACGATCACGACCGCGGTGGGAGCCAAAACGCCGGCAGGTTTGCCTGGAGTGTCCCTGATCGATCTCGCCGAACGGCGCCGACAGCGGACCGTGTACAGCGAAACGCTCTACCCTCGTCTCCATCTTGGTTGGAGCCAACTGCGTTCGCTCACCGACGCGCGCGAGCACTACATCGAGAGTCCGGCGCCCGAATTGTTCGATGTCATCAACGATCCCGCCGAGAAGCGCAACATTCGCGAGCAGCGACGGCGCGACGCGCTCTCGCTCGCTGGCCAGTTGTCGACGGTTCCGCTCAACCTTCAGCCGCAGCACGGCGCGAATGCCGAGGAGATGGCGAGGCTGTCGGCGCTCGGGTATTTGTCCGGGGCTGCGTCACACAACTCCGGCCCGCTGAAGAATCCTCGCGATCACATTCAAGTGCTCGCGCAAGTGCAACAGACCTTTGTTCTCAATCAGCAGGGGCGCTATCGCGAGAGCATCGAGCTGTGCAGACAAATTCTTCGCGACAATCCCGATCTCGTCGACGTCTTCACGCAAATGGCCGGCGATCTGCGGCGCCTCGGCCAACTTCACGAAGCACTCGGGACGTACAAAGAAGCGATTCGACGATCGCCGCAGCTCGTCGATTCCATCGCCACCGAGATCGCCAAACTCGATCTCGACCTCGGTGATCTGAAGGCGGCGGAGCTCAATGCGCAGCAAGCGATGAAGCTCGATCCGGCCGATGCTCATTTGATTCTGGGGGCGATTGCGGAGAAACGCACCGATTGGGCCACCGCGGAGCGCGAAGCGCGACTCGCAGTTGCCGCCGAGGAGCGGCCGAGGGTTCCAGCGCTGATCATGTTGGCGCGCGTGCTCACCGAGCAGCAGAAATTCGACGAGGCGCTGAGCGTCATCGATCGCGCGGCAACGCGCGCGCATCCCGTTCCGACTTTGGCAGCAACTCGCGGCGATATCCTTGCGCGTCTCGGAAGAAATCGCGAGGCCGAGACTGCGTTCCGCGAGGAGATGCAGCGCTTCCCGACGGCGACCGACGGCTACGTGAGTCTGGCACTGCTTCTCGCATCCGAACATCGATTCGGCGAGATCGAGCCGACGCTCGAAGCGATGGTGAAGGCGTCGCCGAAGCCGGCGACATACTTCCTCGCCGCTCGCGAAATGAAGGACCTCGGCAACGATGCCGGCGCGCGTGCGTTCCGCACGCGCGGCGAACGATTGGCCGCAGCGCGTTAGTTTCGGGAGAGCGGGCGTTCTCGCCCGCAATCGCCGAGCGTCTCGCTCGGCGATTTGTTGACGGTAATCGGGCGAAGACGCCTGATCACTGCGGCCGAGACGGCCGCTCTCCTTTCTTTTCTGAAACGAGAGTTTTTTTGAAGCGCTGCATCGGCGATTTGAATTTCGCGCTGTTACGCTTCTGATTCGCCTGCAACTAACTCCGCAACAAGAAATCACTTAAGAAATTTGCCCTGTTAGGCCGCCGTCCTGCAGCACCGACTCTGAGTTGTTCATTCAATATCAAAGGAGAAAGTGTATGCACAGGTGTTTTCAAGTTCTCGCGTTGCTTCTCATCCCGATCGCAGCAGCGGCGCAAACGTCGCGGACGACGGGCGCTCTGACTGGCATCGTTACTGACGCGCAAGGGAATCCGCTTCCCGGCGTCACGGTCACCGTTACAAGTCCGCAACTCCAAGGCGGCCGTACAGCGCAAACGGACGCCAAGGGCGAGTACTCGCTGCCGCTGCTGCCGCCGGGCACCTATCGCGCCGAGTACGCGCTCGCAGGGCTGCAGAACGCAACGCGCGACAACATCACCATCAGCCTGAATCAGACGACGAAGATCAACGTTCCGCTGCAGCTACAGGTGAGCGAGACGATCAACATCACTGCAAATCAGGTGGTCGTCGATCCGACACAGACGCAGTCGCAGCAGAACTTCAAACAGGATCATCTGACATATGGCGTGGTCGGTAACACGAATCGCTCGTATCAAAACGTTTTGTTTCTTGCGCCGGGAACCGCCGCCGGCACCGGTGGCGGATCGAACCCGATGGTCTCCGGGGCGAATGTCGCGCAGAATGACTACCTGCTTGACGGCATCAACACCACCGATCCGGTGACGCACACGTTCGGCAACAATCTTCCGTACGACGCAATCCAGGAGATCTCCATTCAGACTCTTGGCAAGGACGCGGAATACGGCTCGTCGGGCGGCACAGTCAACGTGATCACGAAGTCGGGCGGAAACAACATCACCGGCGTCGGCGAATGGCGATACCGCGACAGTCGATTTCAACAACAAGGCACGGCGACGCATCCGACGGGCATCCCG
>QHVY01000093.1:4823-25570 GCA_003223695.1 Acidobacteriota bacterium | reverse complement strand
ACGTTCACCGCGTTGACTCCCGCCTCTTTGATCGCCTGAACCGACTTCACCATCGCCTCGGGATTCGGTCCTTTCGGCGGAACGATCTCGATCGTGGTGACGAATTCGCCGTGCGCGATCTTGTGTCCCCATCGCGAGCGCGTGTCGAGCGGCACCGGCTCTTGTCCCTGTGATTTTTTCTCGGCTATATCGCGCTCGATGACCACGAACGACCGGCGCGGGGAGAGCGGCCGTACCGCATCGGCCATCATCTTGATGTGCTCCGGCGTTGTCCCGCAGCAGCCGCCGAGGAACTTGACGCCTTTGTGAATGAGGCGCTTGGCGTACTTAGCCATGTAATCGGGCGAAGCCATGTACATCTGGCGTCCGGCGACTTCGCGAGGCAGACCGGCGTTCGGCTGACAAGAGAGCTTCTTTGCCGTAACTGTGCTCATCTCCTCGATTGCATCGAGCATCACATCAGGACCGACAGAGCAATTGAGGCCGATGACGTCCGCGCCGGCGCGATCGAGCCGCTCGGCAATCAGCTTCGGAGTATCTCCGTAGATTGTGCGGCCGTCGTTTCCGATGGTCATCTGCGCGACGATGGGCAACGAGCAAATATCGCGGATCGCCAGGATTCCTTGCTCCACCTCGGCGATGTTCGACATCGTCTCGAGCACGAACAGATCGACGCCGGCATCGCGCAGTGCTTCGGCCTGCTCGCGGAAAAACTCGCGCGCCTCTTCGAGAGCCGTCGGACCGTACGGCTCGATGCGAATGCCGAGCGGGCCGATGGCGCCGGCAACGTAGACCGAATCGCCGGCGGCTTTGCGCGCGATGTCAACCGCATTGGAGTTGATGTCGCGCAGCTCGTCTTCGATGGCGAACGTGCGGAGCTTGACTCGGTTCGCGCCGTACGTGTTGGTCTCGAGGATCTCCGCGCCTGCGCGAACGTACTGCTTGTGCACCTCGAGGACGATCTCGGGCGAGCGAAGATTCAGCTCGTCATAGCACTTGTTGATGAAGACGCCTTTGGCGTAAAGCATCGTCCCCATCGCGCCATCGAAGAGGTAGACGTGCTCGTCGGCGATTGCTTGTATGAAATCCTGCATAAACAAAAATCCCGCCGGATGGCGGGGGTCGCAACGACGAACTCTTGCCGGCTCTTTAGCTTTTTTTTAGCTGGTTGCAAGCGGCCCCCAAATCAATCCAGCAACGTCAATCTACGACCTCGCCTGCGCCTTGTCAAACGAAGTGCCCAGTGCCCACTGCCCAGTGCCCAGTGCCCAGAAAGTGATCCGTACGATACTGGGTACTGGGCACTGGGCACTTCAATCACCGAAAATCTTCTTGAACCGCTGAAGCGCCCCTTCAACGTTCTGCCGTTCGCGATCAATCTCGTCGGCCCAGCGGCGGAACTGGTCGTACGTGATCGCCGGCGGCTCATCGAAATGTTCCTTGTCGAAAAAGACGCGGCGCAGAATGCTGCCGAGGATTCCGACCGGGCAGTAGTGCGTAGGAGCGGTTCCTTCGAGAAATGCCTCGTGCCACGGGCCGGGACATCCATCGCGCCAGAGCATGCCGCTGTCGGGATCGATGTCGCGGAACGTCACGCCGGGCGGAGCGACCGGCTCGGAGTGCATGTGCGGAATTGCGCTCATGTATGCCGCCCACATTGGAATCGCGGCTTCTGCCGACGACAGCCGCAGCGGAAGGCCGCGATCGAAGCCCACCCAAACGGTCGTGACCATGTCCGGCGTGTAGCCGACGAACCACGCATCGCGATAATCGTTCGTGGTGCCAGTTTTTCCGGCTACATAGCCGAGCCCCCAACGTTTCAAGCGTGACGCTGTACCACGGAGCACGACGCCACGCAGAAGGGTATGCATGATGTACGCAGCGTTTGCATCCACCACCTTCTTGCGCTCAGGATCGTGCTCGTACAGTTTCTTTCCGCTCTGATTACGAATCTCCGCGAGCAAGTAAGGCTCGACGCGGATTCCGAGGTTCGGAAATGGCGTGTAGGCGGCGGTCAGCTCGCGCACCGAAACTTCAGTGACACCGAGTGGCAGCGCCGGAATGCGCGCGAATTTCTCATCGAAGCCGAAGTTCTCCGCCGTGTCGACAACCCGTGACACACCGATCTGCTGCGTCAGTCGAACTGTTGGGACGTTCAATGACTTCTCGAACGCCTCGCGCAGCGTCACGCGTCCGCGGTAGCGCTCGTCGTAGTTGTGCGGCTGCCAGGTCTCGTCGCCGTTCACCGCGATGCTGACCGGTGAATCGAGCAGCAGCGTCGCGGTTGTGGCGCGCTTCGACACGATGGCCGCGAGGTAGGCGAACGTCTTGAACGCGGAACCTGGCTGGCGTCGCATGCTCGATGTGCGGTCGAACGGCGAAAGGTCGTAATTCGTCCCCCCGACCAGCGCGCGAACGCCACCGCTGCGCGGATCGACCGACAAGATCGCCGCCTCGAGCGGCTCGCTGCGCGCCTCTGCGCCGATCCACGGGAACCTCGCCTCGAGTTGCGCCGCACCGCGACGCGCGACGCGCTCCGCGGCGGCCTGCGCAGCCGGGTCCATCTCGCAAACGATCGTCAGGCCGCCTTCGATCACCGGCCGGATTCCGATCTCTCGCACCATTTCGCCGCGCAGCGCGCGAAGGTAAAACGGAAACGCCGCCTGCGGAATCGACCCCTGCACGAAGCGCACGTCATGAGCGATCGAACTGCGGTATTGATCGTCGGTGATCCAGCCATGTTTCTGCATCACCACGAGGATGGCGTCGCGTCGGGAGCGCACTAGATCCGGCCGCTTCCAGGGGTTGTCACGATTCGGTGCGCGAATGATGCTGGCGAGCATCGCCGCCTCATCGAGTCGCAACTCGGTGGGCAACTTGTCGAGGTAGAGTCGCGACGCTTCGTCGATTCCGAGAACCGGCTTGCCGCCGTTGTGACCGAGATAGACGTCGTTGAGATAGACCTCGAGGATCTCATCCTTCGACATTCGCGCATCGAGGAGGACGGCGAGAACGATCTCGATGAATTTGCGTTTCCAGGTCCTCTCCTGCGACAGAAAGCGCGACTTCACGATCTGCTGATCGATCGTGCTCCCACCCTGTGTGATTCCGCGGGCGCGCAAATCGGCGAACAGCGCGCGTGCCATTCCGATCGGATCGACGCCAAAGTGGTGGTGAAAACGGACATCCTCTGCGGCAACGAACGCTTTCGGCACATAGTCGGGCAGGGAGGCCAGCGAGACCGGCGGCGTGACCCGCCAGTCGACGCCGTAAAGCGTAGCGATCTCGTCCGAGGACGCGGCGGAACGAATCACGGTGGGCTGCCGCCATGTGTGATTCACGAGCTCGTTCGTCAGGCGGCGATTGAGCACGAAGATGTAGACGGCCAGCGCCTCGCCTGCGGCAAAGAAAATCACCGCAACGACAACGGGCCATTGCGCGCGTGACAATCGCCACATGTTCGTCTACATTAATCCGCTCTGGAGACTCAAAAAAAGGAGAAAACGCATGGCGTCCAGAAAGCGGTCCTCCTCCAAGAAACGATCTACGAAATCCTCATCAAAGCGTTCTCGAGGCTCGAAGAAATCTTCACGTCGTCGGGCTCCATCGCGTGCCGCCGCTCGCCGTGGCGGGAAGAAGGCCGCAGCCAAGCGCAAAACGGCCAAACGCGCCGCTCCGAAGCGCAGTACCGCACGCAAAGCATCGCCGCGCAAGAGCAGCACGACTCGCGCCGCTTCCAAGCCGAGCGTGATCAGCCGCGTCGTCGAGCAGGTGCGTGACACTGCAAGCTCGGTCGGTTCCAGCGTTTCGGGCATGGTGCCCGGCCGCCGTGAGGAGGAGATGGGTGGCGGCGGCGAGATGGAATCCGAAGGCGACGAATTCTGAACGTAGAGCCGGCTCTCAGCCGGCTCGCAAACCCAAGGGGCCGGCTGGAGAGCCGGCCCTACGTCAGCCGGCCCGATTCCCCTTCGCCCGCTCGAACGCAGTCCGGATGCGTTTCGAGAAGTACTTTTGCGGCAAGCCGCCCTTCCACGAGCGATACTGGCTCGCCTTGCGGAACGACTGGAACGCCGCTGTTCGGTATGACTCGTCTGCTTCGAACGCATACTGCGAATATTGCGAAGCGCCGAGGAAGGCCCAGATCCAGCCGTTTCGCGGCATTTCCTGCGAAAGTCTCTGGAACTGCGACGCAGCGTCTTCAAAGTCGCCATTGAAATAACTCTCGAGCGCGTGACGAACGCGCTTGGCCGTGTCGCCGAGCACGCTGTTTGTAGCGATGACGGGACGCGATGCGGTGGTGGTCGTCGGAATCGTTGGCGGAGGCACATTCGGAGGCATCGCCGAGTCAGCGAACAACTTCGCGTTGTTGGCCGATGCCAGTGCTGCCTGGAGGTCGTCATTGCTCTTTGCGGTGGCTGCCTTCTGATTCGCGTCGGCAAGCGCACCCATCGCTTTTTGGTATTCGCCCGATGATCCCGCTCGGCGGTCGCGCGCCGACGACAGACTTTGATTCGCGGCGGTGATCGCCACGCTGACCTGTTGGCGAAGCGCCGGATCGATCGTCGGCCCTGCCGGTATTGGCACCGGCCTCGGAACTGGCGTCGGGGGCACGGGTTGCGGCACGGGCTCAGGTGTGTTCGCCGCCGCCTGTTTGGCCTTCGCGTCCTGCATCAACTCATCAATCGACCCGCGATCAATTTCTCCCGGCCCCTCAGTTTTTTCGAAATCGCTGATCGCTTTTTCGTATTGCCCGACCCGCAGATAGGCGAAGCCGCGATAATAATATGGATGATAATTGATGAAGATATTACCGTATGTTCTTGCGTTGTTGTTTTCCTTGGAGTTGCCGGCGAGCGCTGAAGTCATCTTTTGAATGACGATCTGCCACTGTCCTTTGCGGACGGCGGCGATTCCATCGTTGTAGTCGTCGTACCACGACCCGAGCGCGGTGCTCGCAATGAGCAGCAATGCAATCCCGAGTAAAACGTGACGCTTCATTGCTTCGTGACTTCCTTTTCCAGCTCGTCAAAATTCACGCCGCCGAGATCGACTGCTTTCGGCACTTTCTTTCCGGCGTCGATTTGAACATCGAAAGTCGTCTTGCCGTTCGGCCCCGACATCGTCACGAGGTACTTTCCAGGCGCGAGATCGATTCGCGTAGGTGTCGACTTCTTCTCATCACTGAGATCCACCTGCTTCTTGCTTTTTTCGTTGACGATTTGATCGATGTCGCCCCACGGAGAAGCGGAGAGAAGCAGCGCGCCTTGTCCGGGCACCGTCGGCGTCGTGCCGCTTGTGTTGTCGACATTCACGGTCGTGCCGCTCGTGACCGTATTCGCGTTCTGGATCGCTTGCGACTTCGGACGCATCATCACAATCGCACCAGCGATGATGATCACCACCGCTGCGGCGATTGCCGAGATGATCGCCACGTTGTTTTTCTTCGGCGCGACTTGGCGCTCGAGCACCGTAGGCGCTGCTTCGCCGCCCCATTTCGATTCGACAACGGTCGGAGCGGCCTGGCTCGTCACGCGTTCGACAACCGTCGGCTGCGCCGACAGCGTCGGTCCGCGCTCGATGACTGTTGCCGTATCGGCCTGCGTTCTCGCTGCACCGGCTCCGGTGGTCACTTGCGTCGGCGAGCTCCCCATCGTCGGCTGCTGTCCCGTTCTCGGCTTCGGCAGATCCTGCACCGTGCGTTGCGCCGACAGCGTCACCATGCGCTCGCCGAGGCCGTATTTGGCGTCGGGAGCAACGGAGTTTCGGATCGACTCGAGCGCACTCGCGAATTCCGCCGCCGTTGTGAAACGATGATCGCGGCTCTTCTCGAGCGAACGCAGAACGATCGCCTCGAGTTGCGGCGGGATGCTCACCTCAGGATTGAGCTGCGAAATCGGAAGCGGTTTCTCCGTGACGTGCTTGAGGATGTAGCCGTGCGGATTGGTCGCTTGGAACGGCGCGCGTCCGGCGAGCATCTCGTACATCACGATGCCGAACGAGTAGAGATCGCTGCGCGGATCGAGATGCTCTCCTTCCTTGAGATAGCCCGCCTGCTCGGGAGACGCGTATTTGAGTTTGCCGAGGAACATGCCGGTCTGCGTCAGTCCCTGGCCGCCCTCACCTTCGGCCAACTGCTTGGCGATGCCGAAGTCGATCACCTTGACCAGCAGTTTTCCGTGGTGATCCTGCGACAGCATGATGTTCTCGGGCGAGATGTCGCGATGAATCAGCCCCATCGAGTGCAGATGATCGAGGCCGGTGAGCGCCTGGATGGCAATTTCCACCGTCAGCCGTGACGGCATCGGACCGTTCTGGAAAATCCACTTCTGAATGTTCGTGCCGTCGATGAACTCCCAGACCATGTAGTAGGAGCCGTCTTCGAGCTGGGCGAAGTCGTAGAGCATCGCCAGGTTTTTGTGCTTGATCATCGTGGACGTGCGCGCCTCCTGGAGGAAGCGCTGCAGGCCCTGATCATCCGAGGCGACGTTCGGGCGCATGATCTTGATGACGCGCAGCTCGTTCAGATGAATGTGGCGGACCTTGAAGATCTCGCCCATCCCGCCGACACCCAGCCGATCGAGAATCTGGTACTTGCCGTCGATCAGCCGCGCAGAATACGTGCGCTGAAAATTCGTGACGCGTTCAGCGCAGTGCGGGCACGCCTCGAGCTGGCTGTCGATGGGCTGTTTGCATTTGAGACATGTAATCTCTGGCATCGGATCTCCCAGTTGTCAGTTGTCGGTTCTCAGTTGTCCCCACCCCGCCCGACAACTGACAACTGACAACTGACAACCGACAACTGTTTTACCTATCTCGAACTACATAACTGCACGATGGATCAGCGCCGAAGCGAACCACATCGCCCGGCTTGAGCTTTGCGCGTTCGACGCGCGTGTTGTTGACGTAAGTTCCATTCGCCGATTTCAAATCCTCGAGCACGCATGTTGTGCCACTCAATGTGATCTTCGCGTGGCGGCGTGACACGGCAGGGTGCGTAAGAACGATCGCGCAACTACGGTCTCGTCCGACCGTCACACTCTCGCTGTTGAGCGGATGCTTTTCGTTGGTCTCCGGCTTGACGTTCACCAGCAGCCATTGCTGCTGCGTAGCCGCTGCCGCCGGCTGACCGGCCATCGTCGAGACGTACGCCGGCCGGGAGCCGTACTCCTCGAGAGCATCGAAGAATTCGCGCGCCGATCCGTAGCGGCCTTCCATCTTCGGATACATCGCTTTGTTGACGATCGCCTCGAGCTCCTTGTCGATCTCGGGACGTAGTGTGCTTGGCGCCTGTTTCTCGCCGCGATAAATTGCATCGATGAGCTTCGGAAGCGAACGGCTGTTGAAGGGCAGACTGCCGGTCAACATCTCATACAGCACGACGCCGGCAGAATAGACATCGCTCTTCGCGCCGGCGTCTTTCGGCTCGCGAATCTGCTCCGGCGACATGTAATGCGGCGTGCCGAGGAGAAAGCCGGACTTGGTGAGGACGGTCTGCCCCATCCCCGCGCCGCCTTCCTTGATTTTGGCGATGCCGAAGTCGGTCACCTTCACGTTGCCCGATTTCTCGCGGATCAGATTTGCCGGCTTGATGTCGCGATGAATGATCCCTTTGCCGTGCGCGTACACGAGCGCTTCGAGCATGCACTGGGCGATGCTGACGGCATCGGGAATCGACAGCGCCCCTTTTTCGGAGAGAAGAATGTCGACGGGAGTGCCTTCGACGAACTCCATCACCAGGACGGCGCTGTCGTCTTTGTTGATGAATTCGTAGAAGCGCGTGATGTAGCGATGGCGCAGCTTCTCCAGAATCTGTGCTTCCTTGACGAAACGCTTGCGCGCGGTGACCTCGCCGGCGAGCTCGTCGGACATGATCTTCAGGACGACCGCGTAGCCCTCGGGCAGCGTGTCGTTGCGGGCGAGCGTCCGCCCGACAAACACGTGGCTCATGCCTCCTTCGCCGATTTCGCGTTCGATGCGGTAGTTGCCGATGACATTGCCGATCATTTCAGAGCACCTTCGTCGTCCCAGTAGAAGCCCTCATCGCAAAGCGGCATGAAAAGAAAACGATGCGATCCGATGCGCACGACATCCTTCTGCACAAGATCGCGGCGCGGCTCGATCTCCATCTCGTTCACGTACGTTCCGTTCGTCGAGTTGTGATCCATGAGGATGAATCGCCGCTCTTCAGGACGGAAAACGAGATCGGCATGATGCGAGGACGCCTGATCATCGTTGACCACGATGTCCGACCGCCGGTCGCGCCCGAGTACGTTTCGGCCGACTCGCACCGGATACGACTCGCCGCGCGCCACGCCGCTGAGACCAACGAGCCAACCGACGACGTACCGCATCGGCGCGGCCGAATCTGTGCTGATCTTCGGCGCGGCGACGGTGCGCTCCATCGGCGGCGGCTGCACCGGCGCTGTGGTCTCGCGTCGCGGCGCAGCGGGCATTGGGGGCGGTGGCGCGGGCGTGGGGCGGCGGGGCTCGGGCGGGGCGGCGGGGCGGGCGTCGGTTGTGCTGCCGCCGAATCGGCTCGGACGCACAATCGGAATCTCCGGCTCGTTGTCCTGCGCCGGGCAGTACGGACAGAGATCCCACGATTCGTCGATGAAATGTCCGTTTTCGCAGCGCTTGTCAGCCACGATGCCGTCCCTTACGCGTGATAGGCCACCGCAATTGCATTGCGGCCCCCGAAATAAATGATGTCGCCATCCTTCAGGAACTTCTTATCGATCTTCTGATCGTTCACGAACGTCCCGTTGGAGGAGTTCCGATCGATCAGCAACACCTTGCCGTCAATTGAGACAACTTCCGCGTGGAGCCGTGAGACCTTCGGGTTTTCCAATACGATCTCACAAATCGTTGATTCCCGCCCGATCCGAATTCCGGAACCGCCGAGTCCAAGTCGTTCGCCGGCGCGCGAGCCGTTGAGGATCGTGAAGCGGCCCAGCAGACGCACGGAGTGTTCTCCTGACGGCGAGATCATCGTCACCACCGTCTTCGCACTCAGCGCGTCCTTTGGAATGCGCGGGCGCCACGAGACGGCGATCGGAATGAAAAGCGCCGCGAGCACGCCGATCGCAGCCACACCGACAGCTCCGGTGGCGACCGGGTGGCGACGCCACATCGGCATCGACTGCAGCGCGCGGTCGATGTCATGCCGGAAGCGCACGAGGTCGGGCGAGCTCGGAAACAGCGCACTGACTCGCGTGAGCTCGCCGTTCGCCAGATTCCAGTTGCCATCCGCCGCGGCGGTGAGCGCTTTCTGCCAATGCTGGTTGAACTCGCCGCCGGAGTTGAACGCAACGTGCGCAGCAGTCACGAAAGATTTAGCCACATTAATTGGTACTAAGAATTTTATCTGTTCTGCGTCAGTGTGCCCCCACGTGGAGATGCCGATCACTTCGCCATCGCGGTTCACTGCCGGACCGCCGGAGTTGCCGCGGTAGATGCCGACATTCGACTGGAAGACAGGCGTGTTGGTGATGTCTGTTTTGATCGCGGTAATGGTCCCATTCGAGAGTGTCGCTTCGAGGTCGCTCTCCCGCGACAACCAGCCGCCGATCACCTCATCCGTGCTGCTGGCCACCTCGGGATAGCCGATCGACCAGACAGAGTCGCCGATGCGGACGGCGTCGGAGTCGCCGAGCTGCAGCACCGGCAGATTTTTTCGCCCGATGTGCAGCAGCGCCAGGTCCGCGCCGCGCTCGCTCAACGCCGGCGAGTAGCGCTCGATCTTGAACGGCATCTTCTCGCCGTTCGAAAGCTCGACCTCGTTGACGATCGACGTGTGATCGATCGTTCCTTCCGCCGCGAGCGCGAGCACGTGCTGCTCGAGCGCTTCGCCGCGATACAGCCGTCGCAGTTCATCGACGGGGAAGTGTTTCAGCAGGGCAGCGATCGCACCGTTGCGAAGCAATTCTTTCTGCAACGCATCGGTATCGCGGGTGCGCGCGATGACGTGGCCGCTGGTGAGAATCCATCCGTCGGGATGAATGATGAAGCCGCTCCCCGACCCGCCCGCCCCGGTCTCGACGACGCCTTCGCTCTGGTGGTGTGGTGGCCGGCTCTTAGCCGCTGTCGCGGGCTGAGAGCCCGCCACCACACGCACGCCGAGCTCGCTGGCAATCGAGTCCAGTGACCTCGTCGGATAATGAAACTGCGCGGTGGAGTACGCGCTGATGCGCACGACCGCAGGTTTCACGCTGTAGACCATCTTCTGCACTTCATCGAGGCGCGACACATCCCGCCGGCAGGCAGTTGCGGCAAGCAGCAGAATGAGGATGCGTCGCGAACGGGGGGCCATGGTGGCTACTGACTTGCGCGTAGAGTCGATGGCTCCTTCATCGTATCGTCGTACAGCGCCCGCTCCGCTTCATCGGTGAGCGTGTCCTCGCCGATTTGATCCGCGCGGACCACTCTCGCGACGATCACGGTGACGTTGTCAGGCGCTCCGCGCTCGAGCGTCAGCTTCACGAATTCGTTCGCCGCCTGCTGCAGCGGAAATTTCGAGACGTGCAGCATCTCTTCATCTTTCACCAGCCCATGCAGACCATCGCTGCAGAGAATGAACGTGTCGTTCTCCTGAACCTCGAATGGTCCGCGGACATCGATCTCCACGTCCTCGCCCACCCCAACTGAGCGCTGCAGTACGTTGCGGCGCGGATGGGTCTCCGCTTCCTGTGTGGTCAACAGACCTTCACGGACCATCGTCGCCACGAGCGAATGATCCTCGGTCATCTGTTTGATACTGTCGCCACGTACCCAGTAGATGCGCGAGTCGCCGACGTGCGCGAACCACGCTGCGTTGCCTCGAATGACAAGCGCAGAAGTCGTCGTGCCCATTCCGCGCAGATCGGGATTGGTCTGCGCCTCCGTGAAAACCCGGGAGTTCGCGGTGGCCACTGCATCCTGCAACGCCGCCGCAGGATCATGAGTTGCGCTGCCGAGGTATTGAGTCTTGACCGTGTCAACGGCGAGACGCGACGCCGTGCCGCCGCCGCGATGGCCGCCCATTCCGTCAGCGACGACGAGCAGCCGCCCGCCCGCCTGGCTCTTCGCCTCTTCCTGCGGGGTAGTCAAAGTGCCGAAGTCCTGATTTTCCGAGCGCACCTTCCCCACGTCGGTCTTGAGGACCGCCTGCACGACGAGCCGCCGCGTAGACAGTTGGGTTGCTGCAGGACTTTCGGTCATGTTCGGACCAGCCGGTGCGTTCCGGCCTTGCGTTTAGAGCTGAAACGGTGGTCGATTATAGCGGTTATTCGCTTACGCTTACCGGGATGGGGCTCGCGTGGTGCGCCGTCTTGTGGTTCGCACAGCTCATCGAGGAAGCCCAGCGGCTTGCGTGGCAAAAACACTTTGCTGCCGCTGAAAAGCTGTACCGCCAGGTCCTTCGGAGCGATCCGGCCTCACGCGACGCGAAGTTCGGCCTCGCCCAGGTCCTGCTGTGGGAGGGGCAATATGCGGAAGCACGGCGGCTCTTCAAATCTCTGAAGGGTGCCGATGCCGCTGAAGGCGCAGCGACCGCGGCGTATTGGCAAGGCGATTTCCGTACAGCGTCTCGCGAGTTTGCGTCGATCGATCGGCCGTTTTCGCGGCAGAGTCTTGCCCAGATCAGGAGCGCGAGTGCGGGCGACGTCCGCGCGACCGTCGAAGGCCTCGATGACAATCAGCCGTATCGCGCGTGGCGGAGCAGCGTAACTGTCTCATCGTTTTCCGATCCACTGACTCGTTGGGACGTGAGCGCCGGTGCCTACGGACTTGACAACATCGATCGCGGCATCACGCACACGGAACCTTTCGTGACCGCAACGAACGCACTGGTCCTGCCGTGGCAGCGTCTGACGATCACGACGTCGGCGGGCGCAATCCGTTATCCCGACGGCAAAACGGGCCCGATCGGCGGCCTAACGCTCTCGCGCAAACTCTCTTCGAATTCATCGCTGACGATCTCCGGCGATCATCGCGAGCTGCTGACCAACGCCACGGCAATCGACACGCATGCATCAGTCACTCGCTTCGCTGCAGGATGGAGCCGATACATCGCGCGCGGCTGGCTCGCTGGAGTCGAAGCGGGTCACAACAGCTACTTTGATCACAACAGCGGCAATTACGCGCAAGGCTACGCGCTGTGGCCGATCGTAAAGCGTGGGCGTACGACTTTCTGGGCAGGCGGATCTGCAGCCGTGCGAAATACGGGCGAGACGCGATTCGAGCTCGACGCCGTCTCGTCAGTCCGCACCAGCAACTTTTTTTCATACAGCTATCGCGGCAGCTATCGCGGATACTGGACGCCGCGCTTTCCCAAAGACGCGGAGCTGAAAGCACAAATCGAAGGGGGCGTCGGACGCGATGAAGCGCGTGCCTTTGGGCCAGCGTCAGGAACGTCACCATTACCACATAATATTTTCGTGATAGATTTCCACCGGACGTTCCACCCGTATCGCCTCTCTGCTGGTCTCTCGATGCCCGTCGCCACCGCTTACCGGATCCAAGTCGATATCGAGCGAAGCGTCACCGTCTTTTATGCTGCGAACGCGTTCCGAGCGAGCCTGGTCCGCCACCGGTGAAGTGTTCCGGCACCGCCGGGCCGCTCCCATTCGCCCGCAGGAGCGCTGGCTCCTCGGAATCCTCCTTTTTCTCGGATTGTGGAGCGTCGGCTACTTCGGTTTGTGGTGGTTTCGCCTCGAGCACGTGAATCAAGTGTGGCTCTTTGCTTTGTTGTCGCTTGCCACGTGGTATGGCGTCTTTCGAATGATCGTCGGCTGGTACAACGCGTTCCATCTCGAGCAGCCGGAGCCAGTCGCCGCGCCTGCAGGTTTATCGGTGGCGATCTTTACCACTTCGTCTCCCGGCGAGCCGTACGAAATGTTCGTGCGCACGCTGGCGGCGGCACGCGATGTTCGCTATCCGCATACGACGTACCTGCTCGACGACACGGGCGATCCACGCTTCGGGCTTCTCGCCGAGGAGCTTGGCGCGGTGCATCTCGAGCTGATCGGCTTTCCGGGCGCAAAAGCAGGCAAAATCAACGAGGCGCTGAAGCAGACGACGGAAGAATTCATCCTGGTCCTCGATCCCGATCACGTCCCCTTTCCAGACTTTCTCGATCGCGTTCTCGGATATTTCGCCGATCTGCAGATCGGGTTCGTGCAGGTCTCACAGGCGTATCACAACGCAAATGAATCCTTCGTCGCTCGAGCAGCGGCCGAACAAACATTCGCGTTCTATGGACCGATCATGCAGGGGATGCACNNNCCGGCGATCTGCTCTCGACTCGATCGGCGGCCACGGGATCGGACTGGCGGAAGATCTGGTGACATCCATCCGACTTCACGCGAAAGGATGGAAGTCGATCTACGTTCCCGAAGTCGTCTCGCGCGGTCTCGTGCCGGCCGATCTCGGCTCATTTCTCAAGCAGCAACTGAAATGGTCGCGCGGCGTTCACGAAGTTTTGTTCCGCGAATATCCGCGCGCGTTTCTTCGCCTCACTCCGCATCAACGGATCTCGTATTTCATGATCGGCAGCTACTACATCGTCGGGCTCACATCGCTCATCTACATCGCCATTCCGTTGGTCTATGTCTGGACCGGGCGCCAGCCGGCGGCGTTTCTCCTCTCCGAATACATCAAGCATGCGCTGCCCGTCGGGCTTCTCGGCGTTTTCATTTATCGATTCACGCAGCGCTGGCTCTGCGATCCTGTCCGCGAGCGCGGCTTCCATTGGCGAGGAACGCTGCTGAAAGTCGGTTCGTGGAGTGTGTACCTCAAAGGACTGGCGCTCTCCATTCTGGGAATTGCCGTTCCATACATTCCGACGGCGAAGGAACGCCGGCGCGCCCGCTTCTGGACTCTGGCGCGCGTCCCAGTGATCACGATCGCGCTTTCCGCAATCACGGTTTTGTGGACTCTGTGGAGGGAGCTCTTTGTTCTTCCGGAGTCTGAAGTCAGAATCACCACGGAAGTCACGTTCGGGATGTTTTTCTTCATGTGCATGAATGCGGTGCTGATGAGCGGCCGTCTTTACGCGGCGTGGATCGATCGGGAGCGTGACGAAGAATGAAAGCGCGCCGCCGATACCAGATCGCCTTCTTCGCCCTGGGATGGCTCATCGCCATCGGTCTGCTCTTCCAAATGGGACTCGGCGAGGGCTTTCAATCGATCTACGAGGCATTCGGCAATCGTGCGCTGCGGCTGGCGCAATCGTTTTCCGATGTGGAGGGCAACGCGTTGCGCAGCGTCCGCCGCACATCGCGCGCCGAGTATCTCGCTCCGATGCGGCCGACGTTGGCGTCTGTGACAGCGCTGCGAAATCCGTCGCGAATGTTGTTCGGTGTCTACGACGGCGGATTCCCAAACACGTTCGCCGGTCTCGAGAAGTTCGAATCACAGGTTCAATACAAGTTCCCGATCATTTCGTTTTACGTCGCCTGGGGTGACAAGCCCGACGAGCAGTTTCCCACCCGCATGGTCGAGACGATCAACAGGATGGGATCCGTCCCGATGATCACCTGGGAACCGTGGGTCATCGATTTCGATGAACGCCTGCGTCGAAATCTGCCGCACGTCGCTGAGCGCGAATACGGCAGCCTCGCTTCAATCGCCCACGGCGAATACGACTTCTACATCGTGCCCTGGGCAAAGGCGGCGGCGGAGTACGGCAAGCCGATGTTCCTTCGCTTCGCACATGAGATGAACGATCCATATCGCTATCCATGGGGTCCGCAAAACGGCAACCGGCCGGAGGACTTCATCGCCGCGTGGAAGCACGTGCATCTGATTTTTCAGAAGATGGGAGCGGACAACGTTCTCTGGGTCTGGTCGCCGCACATTTCGATGCCGTGGTTCGAGTACTACTATCCCGGCGCCGAATTCGTAGACTGGATCGGCGTCGGCGTGCTGAATTACGGCAACGTCGCTTCGTGGTCGCGTTGGTGGAGCTTCCACCAGATTCTCGAGAAGGCGTATCCGACGCTTCTGAACTTCAACAAACCGATCGTCATCAGCGAATTCGGCACGCTGACCAAAGGCGGCAACGCGTACGAATGGTATCGGCAGGCGTTCTACCAGATCGATCACACGTATCGCCGCGGCATCCGGGCCATCATCTTTTTCAATCAGGAGAGTGACGTCACGCTAACGAACGCGCCGCTGAACTGGAGCGTGACGCAGGATCCCGGTGCGCGCACGTTTGTCGCCGAGCAACTGGCGACGCATTCGTCGATTTAGATTCACCACAGAGACCACAGAGATCACAGAGATGTCTCTGTGCGCTCTGTGTCCTCTGTGGTGATTGCAGTTTCCGTTAGACGGCCTCGGCTGCCACTCGCAAAAACGTCCGCTGCAGTGTCGCTGGATCGAGAGGTTTGCTGATTAGAAATCCCTGGATCTCGCGGCAGCCGCGATCACGAAGGAACTCGCACTGCTTGTCGTTTTCCACGCCCTCGGCGATCGTGCGCAATCCGAGTTGGTTCGCTACGAGGAGCACCGCCGAGACGATTGATTGATCGCTCCGTTTGCGCGTCACGCCGACGACGAAGCTGCGATCGATCTTCACTGTGTCGACCGGAAATTGTTTGATGTACGTGAGCGACGAGTGCCCGGTGCCGAAATCGTCGACACCGATCGCGATTCCCATCCCTCGCAGGTCGCGGAGAATCGCACGGCTGCGTTCACTCTTCTGCACGGCCATGCTTTCCGTCAGCTCGAGTTCCAAACGTTCCGGATCGAATCCCGTCATTGCCAGAATCCGCTCGACCATGCCTACGAAATTGCGTTGGTAGAGCTGTCGCGGCGAGACGTTGACCGCGATTCGCGGGACGGTGTATCCGTGCGCCTGCCACTCCATTCCCTGCTCGCAAGCTTTGCGCAGCACGATTTCGCCGAGTGTGGTGATCAGGCCGGTCTGCTCGGCGGCGGAAATGAAACTGGCCGGCTCGATGACACCTCGCTCCGGATGCTTCCACCGAACGAGCGCTTCGACTCCAACGAGCTCGCGCCTGTGGATCGTTACTTGCGGTTGGAACAGCAGGAAAAACTCGTCGCCGTCGATTGCCTGACGCATCTCCTCTTCCTGCGCGATGCGGCCGAGGATTGCGGGGCCAACGCGGCGGTAGAGCTCAACGCGATTCCCGCCGGACTGTTTGGCCCGGTACATCGCACCGTCTGCGTTCCGGATGAGATCATCGGCAGTCGCGCCATCGCGGGGACCAACAGCCACGCCGATGCTCGCGGTGACATGCAGCTCGTCGGAATCGAGCACGAACGGTTTGCTCAACGCGCGCACGATTTTTTCTGCCGCGCGTAATCCGTCCGATTCGCTCTTCATCTCCGGAAGGAGGACCACAAATTCGTCGCCGCCGACACGCGCGACGGTGTCCCCCTGCCGCAACATGTTGGTCAGGCGGGCAGCGACCATCTTCAGCAAGACGTCCCCCGCCGCGTGACCGAGTGTGTCGTTGACGATCTTCAAGTCGTCGAGATCGAGAAACATCACAGCGACGCGCTGCTTTTTGCGCTGCGCGTTGGCCATTGCGACGGCGACGCGATCGATGAACAGCGGCCGGTTGGGCAGTCCGGTCAGTTCGTCGTGGTATGCGCGGAAGGCGATCTCCTCCTCCGCGCGCTTTCGATCGTTGATGTCGAGCAGAATTCCCTCGAGAGTGGCGTCCGCTCCATCTTTGCCCGGAACCAGCCGCACGTTTTCGAGGGCCCAAACCGGCTGATTGTTTCGGTCGCGCAGCTCAACCTCTTCATTGAAGACGGCTCCGTTCAAGTACAGCCGCCGGAGAACATCCTCGCGGTAGCGATCGCTCATGTATTCGATCGCGCCCCACTGCTCGATGAATTCCTCTGCGAATTCGAATCCGAATAGCCGCGCACACGCATCGTTGCAACTGATAATCTTTCCGTCCGCTGAGGCGATATAAACAGCGGCGAGGTTGCGCTGGAACAACAGCCTGTAGCGCTCTTCGGAGCCCCGCAGCGCCTCTTCGGCTCGCCTGCGTTCAGTGACTTCGCCCGTGAGCTCCTGTGTCCGCTCGTCAACGCGCCGCTCGAGCGTGCGATTCAAGTCTTCCAACCGATCCAACATCACGTTGAACGTTCGCGCGAGCTGCCCGACTTCGTCTTTGCTTTCCACTTCGGCCCGGCTGTTCATCTCGCCGGCTGCGATCCGCTCCGCTGTTTCAGCGATACGGCGCAGCGGTCCGGTAATCAATGTGCTCAGAGCAAATACGGCGACGACGCCGATCGCAAACACGATCAGCGACACGAGCGCCACCGTGGCTCGGCTACGGGAGGTCTCCCTCACAACGCGATCGAGCGAAAAGCCGACGATCAGCGTGCCGATTTTCTTGCCGCGATAGCGAATGGGTGTCGTCGTCTCATAGGAATTGCCGTCCTCAGAGAGCGCGCCGGTTGTTTCACTGCCATTTCCCATCGTCATCCCGGTAATGACCGCTCGCCGCGCGAAAGGCTCCTGCAGCGGGTTGCGGAATGGACCAGCGCTCTCCGCGACCATCTCATTGAACGACGCAAATATTTGGCCGCGCACATCCTGCACCATGAAGAAGGTCAGATCGGGATTTCGCCGGAGAGCCGTCAGTGCAGCGGCGGTTGCCACACGGTCGCGAGTCTGCAGCGCAGGTGCGATGCTGAATGCCGTGAGGTCGGCGATCGCCGAGGCTCGTTGTGTCAAAGCTTTGACGGCCTCTCGCTGCAGCCGTGGCGGAAAATAGAGGTAAATCCACAGGGAGACCAGCGCCAGGATGAATGTCATGACCAGGGCGAGCTTTGTTCCGACGGCGAGCCGAGACAGGATCTTCATCGGGCGTGTGGAATCAATTTACTGCGACTTTTCCTTTTGATTGTGACTTTCGTCCAGTGCAAACAGTCTACCGATGAATTTGCGGGTCTGCCTTCTCCTGCTAGTGAGCGCGAGCAGCGCTGCGGCTGCGAACATCAGCGGCACGGTCACCGATGCTTCCACGCAATCGCCTCTCGTCTCAGCGGTTGTCGCCGCATACACACCGGCTGGGACTCTTCAGGGGACGGCGACAACCGATGCCCTCGGACACTACTTGCTGGCCATCCCTCCAGCGCCGTATCGCGTTCTCGCGTACGACCCATCTGGTGTTTTCGCCACGACGTTCGGCGCTGATGCCGATTCGTTCGATACCTCGGCGGCGCTGAATGTTGCGGCCGACCTGAGCGGAATCAACTTCGCCCTCCGCCGCGCAGGAACTGTCAATGGCGGCGTTTTCGCGTCCGCGACGAGCATGCCGCTGTCAGGCGTTACCGTCGCGGCATACAACCTCTCGACCGGCACACGCCGCGGATTCAGCCAGACCACCGCGACCGGGACGTACTCCCTTGTCCTCGCACCCGGCCAGTACAAAATTGCCGCCTACGACAACAGCGGAACGTACGCCGTTCGCTTCTATGCCGATCAGGCCACGTTCGCGTCGGCGACCACCGTTTCGGTAACGGCGAGCGTCTTCAACACAGCAATCAATTTTCGGCTCGTTGCCGCCGCGCACTTGAACGGCAGCGTTGTCGATGCCGATACAAACGTAATCCTTCCCGGAAGGAGCGTAATCGCATACACATCCGACGGCACAACGGCGATCGCCAACGGATCGACGGATGCCTCAGGCAATTTCAGTCTCAGCGTAGCGCCGGGATCCTACAAAGTCGTCGGCGCTGATGCCGCTCATGTTTATGCTGCCGGCTATGTCGCCGACGCGAATTCGTTCGCAAACAATCAAGCAATCTCGGTGGCCGCCGGCCAACTCGTGAACGATCTTCGGATTCCGCTCCATCGTGCTGGAACTGTTACCGGTCATGTTGCCGATGCCTTTGGCACGCCACTGATGGCCATCACCGTCGCCGGTTACAACAACGACGGAACACTGCGCGCGTTCTCGCAAAGCGATCCGGGCGGCGCGTACTCTCTTCTGCTTCCGTCGGGGAGTTTTCGAATCGCCGCGTACGACAACTCACTGATCTTCGCGGCGCAGTCCTATGCGAGCTCCGTGGCGGTCTTCGCTGCGCAAACGTCACCGTCGATTGACTTCTCGCTCATTCGCGGTACGCGATTCGCCGGTACGATCACAGATCAATCGGGCGCCGTCAGCGGGATTTCAGTCGCGGCGTATAACGACGCGGGCAACGTCATTACCACCGCGATGACAGATGCGGCGGGAAATTACGGGTTGGTCGTGCCGCAGGGCAACTACAGATTCGCAGCGTTCGACAATTCCTTGCGCTACGTGACGGCATATGGCGGCGGCGCCGCGAATTTCGAAGCCGCGACCGTGTATCGCGCTGATGGTAATTCTCCTCAACACCTCGACTTCACCTTGACCCGCGGCGTGCGCGTATCGGGAAGCGTCATCGATTCGAGCTCCACGTTCTCGCCGCTGTCGGGCATCCAGATCGGCGCACTCGACTTGACCGGAAATCGCGTGGCCACCGCCATGAGCAAGGACAGCGCATTTGATCTCGTGCTTGCGCCGGGCACATACAAGCTCCTGGCGACCGACCCGCTCCAGCGCTACTACGCGACGTTTTACAACAGCGCGTACACCCTGGCCGCAGCGACGCCAATCGTGGTTCCAAGCAACGGCGTGAGCACCTCGATCAATCTGCTCCTCGTCCGTCAGGCGCGGCACCGCTCCGCTCCGCATTGAGGCGCAGCGGAGCCGGTATAATCAAATCTCCCCATGGATCAACTCCAAATCCATTACGTCGACCTCGGCGTCCAGCGCATCGCCGACCTTCGTGGAGAGATGTCCATTGGACGAACCGAAGGGAATGATCTGGTTCTGAATCATCCGTCGGTATCGCGGAAACACGCGCGATTCGAGCCGCGAAACCAAGCCTGGTGGATCATCGACCTCAAATCGACCAACGGCGTCAAGGTCAACGGCAATCTCGTGACCGAGGCGCAGGTCAGCTCCGGCGACAAGATCTCCATCGGTTCAGTACAGCTCGAGCTGAAGCCGCAGCCATCCGTGAATTTCAGCAACGAGTCGATGTTCGATAATCCGTCGGGCACGGTCATCCGTCGCATTTCCGATTTCA
Organism: Acidobacteriota bacterium; assembly: GCA_003223695.1. Lineage (GTDB taxonomy): Bacteria > Acidobacteriota > Thermoanaerobaculia > Gp7-AA8 > Gp7-AA8 > Gp7-AA10. The sequence continues at coordinate 5,482 of QHVY01000093.1, read as the reverse complement.
ATTCCGAATTCGGGCTCGACCTCGCCGAGGCTCAGAAACCCGTGCCGCGGATTCCGTCGGAGCCCGGCCTCAAACCGGTCGAGGTCTCGCGCGAAAAAATCTTTCAGGTTCTCGTGCAGGTGGCGAAGGCGCTGCTCGAGAGCGATGACCTCAACACGCTGCTCAACACTGTGATGGAGATGATCTTCAAGTATCTGCCGGTCGAGCGCGGGCTCATTCTCCTGTTTGATGCGGAAGGCAACCCGGTTCCGAAGCTGACAAAGTTCATCGAAGGCGCCGAGGGGCGCGACATTCCGATCTCGCGGACGATTTTGAAAATGGTCGCGCAGCAGCAGGTCGCACTGATGACCTCCAATGCGCTCGAGGACGCCCGGCTCCTCGGCGGAAAATCGATCGCCATTCATGGCATTCGTTCGGCCATGTGCGTTCCGTTGTGGAACCGCAATCGCGTCATCGGAGCGGTGCAGGTCGACTCGCCGATTCACATCGGCAGGTTCACCGAAGAGGATCTCGATCTGTTGACGGCACTGGCGAATTTCTCCGCGGTGGCGATCGAACGCGCGCAGCTATCGGAGAAGATCGAGGTAGAGCGGAAGATTCGCGCGCGCATGGAGCGGTATCACTCGCCTGCCGTCGTCGACGAGATCGTCAAAGGATCG
>QHVY01000093.1:0-4780 GCA_003223695.1 Acidobacteriota bacterium | reverse complement strand
GATTCACGACCGTCGCGGAGACGAAGAATCCCGAAGAGGTGGCCGAGTTCCTGTCACACTTTTTCTCGTCCGCGGTGGAGTCGATCTTTGCGTACGGCGGAACGCTCGACAAATTCATCGGCGACGCCGTAATGGCTTTTTTTGGCGCCCCGATTCATCAGGATGATCACGCCGATCGCGCGGTCCTCGCCGGCCTGATGCTGCAGCGCTTAGTTGGTGAATGGAACGAGGAGCGCGAAAAGACCAACCTGCCGCCGGTGCGCGTCCGGGTGGGGATCAACAGCGGCCTTGCGGTCGTCGGCAATGTCGGCACTGAAAAGCGCGTCGACTACACGGTCCTCGGTACCTCGGTGAACATCGCCTCGAGGCTCGAGAGTGGTGTCGCGAAGCCCGGACAGGTCGTCATTTCGCAGAACACGCTCGACCGCGTCATCGGCAGTTTCCACACGGAACCGCTGGGCGAGTTCGCGCTGAAAGGCCTCCAGCAGAAGCTGCCCGTTTTTGCTGTGCTCGGCGGGGTCGAGCGCAGCGCCACCTCGCCACAGACGCTGCAGGCAACCCGGATCTGATCTGATTGTCATCCTGACCCTGAGCCGTAGCGAAGGGGAAGGACCCCCTTCGCAAGCCCACCGGGGGTCCCTCGCCGTCTGCGCGGCTCGGGATGACATTAGAGAGCCATCGGGTTGTAACAACCGAATGAAGACCGTCCGTCTCGTCGCGCAGCCGATTCTCATCGCGTTTGTGATGGCAATCGGCGTTCGCAGCGCCGTGCGGCTATACGCGATTCCATCGAGCTCGATGGCGCCGACGCTCAACGCCGGCGATCACATCGTCGTGACGCCGTATCGCTCCGCGGCTCCGCAGCGCGGGGACGTCATCGTCTTTCACTCGCCGTTGAACTCGGACGAATTGCTGGTCAAGCGCATCGCCGGCGTCCCCGGCGATCTCGTCCAAGCGCGCGAGGGACGCCTCATCGTCCCCTCCGACTGTTACTTTGTCCTCGGCGACAATCGCGCGAACTCGTTCGATAGCCGTAATTGGGGCGTGCTCGCTCGCAGTCTCATCGTCGGCCGCGCGCGCCTGGTTCTCTGGTCCTCGGGCGCAGCGCGAGCGGCGCGGCTGTTCAGACCGATCCAGTAGTTTCGCTTATACTTTTTTCAAGTTCGAACGGAGGATCTATGCGAGTCAGCCGCCGCGAGAGGGGCGAAGGTCAATTCGGGTGTCTCGTCGGTCTGATCCTGCTGGCGATCGGCGTCTTCATTGCCTGGAAAATGATCCCGGTGAAGGTGAAGGCGGCCGAGGTTCGGCAGGAGGTCGTTGACGAGGCTAAATCCGCCGGAACGCATAATGACGATCGCATTCGCGCTGGGATTCTCGCCAAGGCACGCGAAGACGAGATGCCGATCACTGAGGACAACATCAAGATCAGCCGCGGCGCCAACCAGATCACCGTCGTAGTCGACTACGTCGTGCCGATTGATTTTCCCGGCTACACGTACCAGTGGCACATCCATCACGAAGCATCGAATCCGATTTTCTGAGCTGGCCATGGCAATCACGATCAAAATCCGAGAGAACGGGCCCTATTTTGTGGAAGGCGAATTCCGGCTCGTCGATGCGCAAGGCAACGAGGTACCGATCAAAAAGGCGGCGCTCTGCCGCTGCGGCGGATCAACGACCAAGCCGTTTTGCGACGGCACGCACTCGAAGATCGGCTTTCAGGGTGCGATCGCGGCGGTGGAGAGCGCGGAGAAGAAGGATTCGTAGCGCCGGCTCTTAGCCGGCGGAAACCGGCTGGAGAGCCGGTTCTACGTCGTCCTCGACCTGAAACACGATTCCTTCCCAGCCGGTAAGTCCCATGGATCGGTCGCGCTCTTCTTCGATGATTTCCTGCACGAATTCTGCGTTCATGGTTGCCCGGTAAATCAATCGCCATTCCGCCGGCGCGCTCTCGGAAATCGTGCCGCGCGTTGTCAAAAAATTTGGCGCGCGTATGCTGATGCCCATGATGCAGCGCCGCGATTTCTTCCGCCTCATGGCCGCGGCCGGACTCCTGCCGCTCGCAAAACCCGCCAAAGCAGCAGCGCCTCCGCCGAAGGACGATCCGACGTACTGGCGTTGGGTCCGCGGGCAGTTCGAAGTTCCCGCTGACGAGACCTACTTCAACACCGGAACGCTGGGCTCCAGGCCGCGACAGGTCACCGACGCCGTCGCAAATCATCTGCGGCAAATCGAACAGACGATCGCTCACTTCGACTACAAACCCGACCATCCCGAATATCTCGCAGGCTACGGAAAGCAGGAGGAGCTGCGCGCGAAAATCGCGCCGCTATTCAATGCGAAACCGCGTGAGATCGCGCTCACGCAGAACGCCACGATGGGAACGAACTTCATCGCCAACGGACTCGATCTTCGTCCCGGCGACGAGGTCCTGATGACCGATCAGGAGCACGTCGGTAACAAAGGCCCGTGGGAGTTGCGCGAAAAACGCGAGGGCATTGTCGTCCGCAAACTACCGATCGGCACGCCTCCTTCGGATCCCAACGCCGTGGTCAATATCACGTCGAAGCTTGGCATCGTCATGCCCGTCGCACAGATTTGCGCCGCCGCCCGCCCGAAGAACATCTTCACATTGGTTGACGGCGCGCAGGCGATCGGCCACATCCACATCGATGTGAAATCGATTGGCTGCGATGCCTACACGACGAGTCCCCATAAGTGGCTGCTCGCGCCCGTGGGTAACGGGCTTTTGTACGTTGCCGAGGATCGGCTGCGCGATGTGTGGGCAACGCTGGCGAGCGCCAGTTGGAATGACTACGAGCCGGCTGACGGCGCGTTCCGGCTGATGCAGTTCGGCACGGCGAACCTCTCGCTGCTCATTGGTCTTGGCGCAGCAATCGATTTCTACAACAGCGTCGGATCCGATCGAATCGAGAAACGCGTTCTCGAGCTCTCGAACCGGCTTCGCGACGGTTTGAAAACAATCAATCGGGCCAGGATCTACTCGCCGACGCACCCGGCGATGACGTGCGGAATCACGACATGGGGAATTGACGGCATCACCGGAACGCGACTCATGGACGAGTTGTGGAGCCGAAGAAAACTCCGCGTCCGTGCCGTCGACGAGAATTCCGTTCGGCAATCGTCCCACTTCTACAACATGCCGGAAGAGATCGATGCGACGCTGGAGATCGCGCGAACGTTGACGCGCGTTGCGTAAAAGCAGTAGCGTACGCGGCGCGAATGTAAGCGGTTACATTTCATGCCGGATTCGCACCGTCGCGTCACCATCAAAGAAGTCGCCGCGCAGGCCGGCGTCTCAGTGGCCACCATTTCTCGCGTGCTCAATGGCAAAGGACCAGTGCGCGAGACGACTTCGCGCCGGGTCATGGAAACGTGTCAGGCGATGCGCTTTACGCCGCACGGCATCGCCAGAAGCCTCAGCCTTCGATGCACGCACACCATCGGTCTTCTCCTTCCGGATCTGCACGGCGAATTTTTCTCCGAAGTGATCCGCGGAATTGATGCCGAAGCGCGACGAAGCGGGTATCACTTGCTGGTGTCAGGCTTTCACAGCGACCGTCAGGAGATGATCGCTGTCTTTCGCGCGTTTCGCGGACGCGTGGATGGCCTCATCGTCATGTCGCCCGATCGCGAGGCGGCGATGCTCTGCTCGTACCTTCCGCAAGGACTTCCGCTGGTTCTACTGAACAGCATGGGTACGAGTCGGGCGATCACGATCGACAACGATGGCGGCGCTCACGCGATGGTTCATCACCTTCAATCCCTCGGCCATCGCAGAATCGCGTTCATCAAAGGACCGGAACAGAACGCCGATGCGGCCGAGCGTCTACGCGGCTACCGCGAAACGGTTGCCGTACCGATCGAGATCGATGGTGATTTCAGCGAAGAAGCGGGATACGCTGCCGGCGCACAAGTGATCGCAATGATCGAGCGGCCGACGGCAGTTTTTGCAGCAAACGACGCCATGGCCGTCGGTGCGCTTGGTGCGTTCCGCGAAGCAAGACTTCGCGTGCCGCAGGACATCGCCCTCACCGGATTCGATGACATTCCCATCGGCCGATACGTCACGCCTCCGCTGACGACCGTGAGCGTCGATATCGCCCAGCTCGGGCGGAGAGCGTTCGATCTGCTCATCAGTGAAGAAGAACGACATGAAGTTTTGCCGGCGACTCTCGTGATCCGCGAGTCGTGCGGTTCGAAAATTATTCGAGGAGGAGCGAAGTCATGACATTCAGACGTAGTTGGCTGGTCCTGTTGCTCACGCTCTTGGTTCCTATTGCCGCTTTTGGACAGGCATCGACTGCGACGATTCGCGGCAAAATCATGAATGACCGCGGGTCGACGATTGCCAATGCCGAGATCAATGCGGTCTCGACTTCGAGCGGCTTCGTAAAAACCGTTCACAGCAATTCGGACGGCTCGTACACGCTGCAGGGCCTGACACCGGGCGAGTATCAGATCGTGGTGGCGGCGTCGGGTTACGAGCCGAGGAACGAGACGATCACCGTCTTGGTCGGCCAGAACCTGGAGATGAATCTTCGCCTAACAGCCACCGCAGTGCTCAGCGAGTCAATCACCGTCGTTGGACAGCAAGCGGTCGAGACAAAAACCAGTGAGGTCGCCACGAATGTCACCACGCAGCAAATCGAGAGTCTGCCGCAGGACGATCGCAACTTTCTCAATTTCGCAGCGCTGGCGCCGGGAATCAGGCTGTCCACCGATCCGACGCGAAAAGTTTTTGCCGGCGACGCGCAGG
>QHVY01000310.1 GCA_003223695.1 Acidobacteriota bacterium | reverse complement strand
ATTCGGGATGAGGTCATACCGCCGCTGATAGTCGTTCTCGACCTGTGCCCACTGCGATTGCACCGATTGATCGAGCACTACGAGATGGTTTCGGACGCCGACGATCCAAACGCCGAAAATGATGATGATGAGAATCAGTGCGCCGAGGCAGCCGATGAGTCCAAATCGCAATCAGTACTCCTCTTCCTCTTCTTCCTCTTCCGGCTCTTCTTCGCGCTCGGGCTCAGGAATGATGTCCTCTTCCTCCTCGGCCTCAGTTGATGCCGGCGCAGCCTCGCCTTCGGGCGCAAACTCATCTTCCACCGGCTCCTCGACGACGCGAGGAGGCGGCGCCGCCGCGCGCCCGCGATGCGATGTGGTCGCCGGAGCTTCCTCAGCGTCGCGCTGATCGGCTCCGCACTTGGGGCAGATCGGCTCCGGTTTCCCGAGGTCGTAGAACTTCGTGTGGCAACTGTAGCAGGTGTACTTTCGTCCGAGCTCTGGCATGAGGGGCTCCGAAAAGCGGCGACACACTAGCACCCGAGCTACGCGGTAGCAAGTGTAGCTTCCGTAGGGCACGGCTGCGCCGTGCCGCGGCGGCACGACTCAGTCGTGCCCTACTGGACCCGCGGGATCGCCTGCGCTGCGCGCGAACCCGCTTCGGCAGCCCCTGGCGTGCCGTGAGCGCGGGCATCCGCGGCAGCCATGGCGAGCTTCTGCGCGTCGGGGAAGACGTCGAGCGCTTTCTCGATCTGCGTGTCGCCCTGGAGGCGGAACGGATACGACGCGTCAAAGCCGAACTTCGCCGCGACGATCTCCGCCTTGAGGGCGCGTTCGATGAACCTGCGATCGGTCGGCTTGTCGAGCGCCTGGCGGATGTCGTCAAGCGGCGCGATTTCCTTGTCGGCCGCGTAACGTTCGAAATCCTCGACAATCTGCGGGCTCACCGCGAGATCCTTCGTGAGGTCCGGGTGCTTCGCAGCGTACTCGACGCCGTAGTTGAAAATCGCGCTGCGCACTTCGAGCAATTGCGTGGTGCGCGTAAGCGGCGCGGGCTTCACCATTACATCCGGCGTGATTCCACCGCCGCCGTAGACGACGCGGCCGGTGTCGGTCTTGAACTGCTTGCGATCCTTGAGCGGAATCTCGTTCGCCTGTCCTTCCTCGTTCTCGTCCGCCACGTAGTAGTCGTAGAACGAGCTGTAGTCACGCTGAATATTGCGGCCGGACGGCGTGTAATACTTCGATGTCGTGAGCGCCAGGCCTGCGCCGTACTGCAGCGTGTAGACGCTCTGCACGAGCCCTTTGCCCCAGCTCGTCTCACCAACGACGAGGCCGCGGTCATGATCCTGGATCGCGCCGGCGACGATCTCCGAAGCCGAGGCGCTTCCGCGATTCACTACGACGACGAGCGGCACATCGAGCTTCTGATGTTTGCCTGGCGCGGTGTAATCCTGCGCTGAATCGGGCGTGCGGCCCTTCGTGTAGACAATCATCTGACCCTTGTCGAGGAAGTGATCGGCAACGCCGACGGCTGCATCGAGAAGGCCGCCCGGATTGCCGCGCAAGTCGAGCACGAGCTTTTGCATGCCCTGCGCTTTCAACTTGTCGATCGCGTCATCGAGCTCGCGAACGGTCGTCGCAGTGAAGTCTTTGATGCGGATGTATCCGATCCCCGGCCGGAGCATCAGCATGTTGGAGATGGAATTCGTCGGAATCGCCGCGCGAATGATCGTCAGAGGAATCGGCTCTTTGATACCGACGCGGAGGATTTTGATGTGAACGGTCGTACCCTTCGGCCCTTTGAGCCGCTTGACGACGTCATCGAGCGTGAGATCGTCGGTCGGGACGCCTTCGATTTCCGAGATCACATCGCCAGCGCGGATACCGAGACGCGCTGCGGGAGTCCCTTCGAGCGGGGTGATGACCGTGATCTGATC
>QHVY01000309.1 GCA_003223695.1 Acidobacteriota bacterium | reverse complement strand
CGATCTTCAATTTGCGGAACATCCACGGCAGAAGATCGCCGCCCGAACCCGCGGTCTCATCAATGAGCATCACCTTCGGGCCCTGAATTGACGCCATGGGCGTCTTTAGATCGCCGCCATAACGCATCGCCCAGTAGCTGATGAACGGCCGGCGCAGGATGTCGATGTAGTAATCGGCGACCTGGCCGCCGCCGTTGTGCCGCTCGTCGACGATGATCGCCTGCCGGTTCGCCTGCGGGAAAAAGTATCGCGTAAAATATTGATGACCAAGTGTGCTGGTATTTGGTACGTAAACATATGCGACGCGGCCCTGAGTCTTGTCGGTCACGTAGCGAAGGTTTTTCTCCACCCAGTCGCGATTTCGCAGCGCCGATTCATCTTCGATCGGCACGACCTTCACACTCCGTGAGCCGTTGCCGTCCGGATTCGGGCCAACGGTGATCTCCGTGATGCGTCCCGCCGTCCGTTCGAAGCGGCTGTAAGGGTTCTCCGGATATTTCAGATCCTTCCCTTCGACTGCGAGCAGATATTCGCCGGTCTTCACGTCGACACCGGGCTCGGTGAGCGGCGCGCGCAGCTCGGGATTCCAGTTCAATCCTCCATAGACCTTTGCGAAGCGGTATCGGCTGTTCTCGACTTTGTAGTCGGCGCCAAGGAGGCCGCCCGGAATGGTGTCGGTATTGGCAAGCGAATCGCCGCCTGACATCCGGTGATGACCGACCGAAAGCTCGCTGAACATCCACTCCATCACTCGCGTCAGGTCTTGGCGCACGGCGACATCAGGCAGAAACACTTCATACTTCGCTTTCACTGCTTTCCAGTCATTGCCGTGCATGTGCGGGTCGTAGAAGTAGTCGCGATTGATTCGCCATGCCTCATCGAAAATCTGCCGCCACTCGGCCACTGGATCGATCTTGACCTCAATGTTTTCGATCGAAAGCTTGTGCTTCGCCGGATCGATTTTTTCGCCGACGTCGGAGATCGAAAAGCTGTCCTTCATCTTCATCAGCACGCGTTTGCCGTCGCGGGAGAGCTCGAATCCATCAACCTTCTCGACCAGCGAATCCTCTTTGCGCTTCGTCAGGCTGTAGTGCGTGAGGCTTGTGTCGCCTCGTTCGAAGCGGTCCTGTCCGCCGGTGCTTTTCAGGTAGTACAGCTCGCCCGTTTTCGCGACTTGAAGGTCGGTGTAGACAGCCTCCGGCAGTGGGATCGCCTGGATGCGCTGACTTAGGCCGTCGAGGTCCACGGTGACCTTGACCGGCTCCTTTTTTTCGTCGGATTTCTTCTCGTCCGTTTTCGCTTCGTCGCTCTTCTTTCCTTCTTCGTCGCTCTCTTTGGCGATCGGAGACGGAATTCCCTTTGCGAGCACGACGACGTACATCGAGTTCGTCGAGCGCGCGCTGTTGTTCCACATCGAGAACCAATCGCTTGTCGGCCCGGCATTCGTCGAGGCAACGAAGTAGAGATACTTGCCGTTTGGATCGAAGACAGGATCGCTCGCGTCGGCCATCTCATCGCCGACCGTAAAAGACTTCTTCTGCTCGACTGAGTAGAGCTGCACAGTGTCCATGTATTGCGGCGTATTTCGTGTGTAGGCGATCCACTTCGAGTCGGGCGACCACGTATGCTCCATCGAACTGGTCACCGGATACATCGGATTCGATGCGATCTTCGTCGAAGCGCTCGTAGCGACGTCCAACACGTAGAGCGTTGAAGAATTGTCGAAATAGCTGATCTTCGTGCCATCGGGCGACCACTGCGGATCGAAGTAGAAGCCTGCACCGTCGAGTTTGATCTCGCGCGGCGTGCCTTTCCCATCCTGCGCCGCAATGCGCAGGAGATATTCGCCCGATTCGTCGGTGAAATAAGCGATCGATTTGCCGTCCGGCGACCATGCCGGCCAGCGATCGTTCGCTGACGGCGACTGGGTGATGTCGCGGTCGTCACCTTTTTCCATCGGCACGGTCACGATCTCGCCGCGATACTCGAAAGCAGCGCGCGCACCAGATGGCGACAAGCTCGCGTGGCGCGCGTACTTCGCACCTTTTGCCCAGCGCGGCCGCATCTCGACAAGATCGGCAGAAACGCCGATCTTCAGCCGTGAGTCTTTGCGCGTCGCAGGGTCGAAGAACGACAGATAGCCGCCCCGCTCGAAAATGATCCGTCCCGCACCAGCGGTCGCCTTCACCACCGGCCAGTCGCCATAGCGCGTCAATTGTTCGACCTGTTTTGTCGCCGGATCGTACGAATAGAGATTGAATTCACCGCTGCGATCCGAACGGAAGTAGACCTTGTCGCCGATCCACATCGGATCGGTGTCGTTGCATCGCGTCGCCGGCTGCGGAATCTGTTCGACCGCGTTCGTCGCGGTATCGAAAATCAATAGCCGCGCGACCTGGCCGCCGCGATAGCGCTTCCACTCATTGAACGCGTCGCCGATCGGCTGATAAACGATCTTCTTTCCGTCGGCAGAGTATGTGGCCTTCGCCGCGTTCGGAATCGGCAGTTTTGTCACCGCTCCGCCGGTCACCGGAACCGTAAAGAGTTGCGTGTATCGGCGCGTGTACACCTCGCGCGGCGATGAGAAGAGCACCGACTGCCCGTCGGGAGCGAAGCCGAGGGCGATGTCGGGAAGGGGGTGAAAGGTGAGGCGCTTCGGCACGCCGCCGGCGGTCGGCACAACATATACGTCGACATTGCCGTCGTAGCGGCCGGTGAACGCGATCGTCGAGCCGTCGGGCGAAAAGCGTGGTCCCGACTCGACGCCGGGATGCGACGTAAGCCGGCGGACGTTCGTCCCGTCGAGGTTTGCCACCCACAAATCATTCGCGTAAGCGAACGCGATGTGGTCATTGCTGACGGCGGGATCGGTCAGCAGGCGGGTGTCATTGATGTTGACCGCGTAAGTCGACATGCAGCAAAACGCCGCGGCGACCGCGGCGAGAATCCGTTTCATTTGTGCCTCCATTGGACAATGGCCAGGCAGTTTAACTATCGTCGAACGCTTGCGCAAAATATCCGTCGCGCTCCTGCTGCTCGCCGCGTGTGCGCACCCTGCGAGCCGCTGCCCCGAGTTGCTCGGACCACGCATTGAACCCAACTGGCTTCTTCGGCGTGTGACTGTCGACGAAGCGGAACGCGAGCACATGGTCAACCGAGTCCCGTTCGGTTTTCAAAACCAGCAGTGGAAGGAACTGCGATCGGCGATGCGTCCGGGAGACGAGCTGTGGCTTTATTCGCGCCGGTATCCGCCTCCACCTCCGAGTGCGATTGTCGTCGGCGGCGAAGTTGGGTATGTGCTCATCCGCGACTGCAACATCATTGATTCAATCGTCGTACTCGTGTCTTGAGGAGTAGACAGCAGGGCCGCACTTTCATTATCGTTTGGTTCCCACGCAAAGGAGGGAAGT
>QHVY01000308.1:908-4285 GCA_003223695.1 Acidobacteriota bacterium | reverse complement strand
TTTATCTTGCTAGATGAGCCCTTTGCAGGAATCGATCCTATCGCGGTGTTTGAGATTCAGAGAATCGTCTCGCAACTTCGTGCTCGCGGGATCGGCATCCTGATCACAGACCACAACGTGCGCGAAACTTTGAAGATCACTGATCGCGCCTATATCATCAAAGAAGGCGAAATCTTCCGACAGGGAGTCCCCGAGAGTCTCTCAGCGGATGCGGAGGTCCGGCGAATTTACCTGGGCGAATCGTTCAACTTGAGCTGAGGAGATGCACCCCTGTCGTGTTTGTCATTCCGAGCGTAACGAGGAAACTGGGGGAGAGGGCGGTACGATGGTGATGGTCACATCCCTCTGCCACCCCCGCGCCCAGGTCCCTCGGGAAGCCTGCCCTGAGCGAGCGCAAGCGAGCCGAAGGGCTCGGGATGACAAAGGCTTTTAGTCGCACCGGACCATGGCACTCGAACAAAAACTTCACCTTAAACTATCACAAAAATTAATAATGACGCCTTCGCTGCAGCAGGCGATCAAGCTGCTGCAGTTGAGCAAACTCGAGCTCCAGGAAGTCCTCAATCAGGAGCTGCTCGAGAATCCGCTCCTCGAAGAATCAGCCGAGGAGGTGAAGCCGGAAGAGGCGGAGACTACCGACCAGAAAAATGAGGCTGAGGAGGAAGCGAAGAAAGTCGAGACGAAGGAAAAAGACAAGGAGAAAGATTCCTTCGAGGAGATCGACTACGACGCGTACTTCCAGGACTACATCGAGTACGGCTACAACCCCAGGATGACGGAGGAGCATGAGGAGTTCCCCATCGAGAACACCCTCACGCGCCCTCCGAACCTCACCGATCACCTCACATGGCAGCTCAACATGAGCGACGCCTCTCCGCGAACGAAAGAGATCGGCCAGTTCATCATCGGCAACATCGACGAAGACGGCTATCTGCGCGCCAGCAATGAAGAAATCATGACCTCCGGCGGCTACTCGGCCGAAGAGGTGAGCGTGGCCTTGAGGGCCATTCAGTCGCTCGATCCGATCGGCGTCGGTGCGCGTGATCTGCGCGAGTGTCTTCTGCTGCAGCTCCAGTTTCTCGAAGTGGACGAGCCGCTGGTGGAAACGATCATCCGCGACCACTGGGACATGTTCATGCAGCGCCACTTCGTGCAGCTGGCGAAAAGTCTCGGCATCGACATGAAGACGCTCGAGGGGATCGTCGAGGTCATCAAGCACCTGGACCCCAAACCCGGCCGCAAATACTCCAACGAGCGCGCGATTTATGTCGAACCCGATGTCTACGTGCAAAAAGTCAGCGACGAATACGTAATCGTGCTCAATGAGGACGGTATGCCGAAGCTGCGCATCAACGGCAGCTACCGGGCAATGCTCAACTCGATGGACTCGAAGCAGGACGGCGAGACGGTCAACTACATCAAGGACAAGATCCGATCGGCGGTCTGGCTCATCAAATCTCTCGACCAGCGGCAGCGCACAATTTATAAAGTCGCCGAATCGATCGTGAAGCATCAGCGCGAATTTCTGGAAAAGGGAATCGACTATTTGCGGCCGCTGGTGCTGCGCGACGTGGCGGACGACATTCAAATGCACGAGTCGACGGTCTCACGCGTGGTGTCGAACAAATACATGCACACTCCGCGTGGACTCTTCCTGATGAAATACTTTTTCCACAGCGGAATCGACTCCGACACCGGCGAGGACATCTCCAGTCTGACGGTAAAAAAGAAAATTCAGAGTTACATCGAAGGGGAAGATCCGAGAAAGCCCCTCTCGGATTCCAAAATCATGAAGATTTTGAACGACGAAGGAATTAACATTGCTCGCAGGACCGTGGCCAAATACCGCGACGAGCTCAACATCCCTTCCTCCACGGATCGCAAGCAAATTTTCTGATCGAGTGAGGGTGTCCTTATGGCAACCGGAATCATCGGTCGTAATTTCGAAGTGACGCCGGATATCCGCGACCTCATTGACAAAAAGCTCAGCAGAATCATCAACAAGCTCTTCGATGACGTCATCGACATCCGATGCGTCTTGCAGGTCGAGAAATACCGCAACATCTGCGAGATCCTGATCGTCGGCAAAGAGCATGACGTTAAAGCGATTCAGGAATCGGATGAGTCGATGCAGGACGCGATCAACGCGACGATCGATCACCTGAAGCGTCAGGCGCAGAAGAATCGCAAGCGAATTCGCGATCACCATCGGAAGGACGGCAACCACGCCAAAGCGGATCGCGTGACGGATTGGACGGTTCAGGTGCTCGATCCGAAGCGGATTCACCTTGCAAACGACAGCCGCAGGATCATCAAAACAAACAGCCTTCCGATCCGGCCGATGTCGATTGAGGAAGCGGCGCTGCGCCTCGATGAGTCGAAAAACGAGTTCATCGTCTTCCGCGACCTGGACACCGACAAGGTCTCGGTGATCTACAAACGGCGGGACAAGAACCTCGGCCTCATCGCACCGGAGGTGTGACGTGGCGCCGGCTCTCAGCCGGCGCGAACCGGCTGGAGAGCCGGTTCTACGTCGTTAAAGGCGTAACATATCCGCGTGCCCGAAGACTTCATTCAGACCACGGTGCGCTCGATGCTCAACGGCGAGCTCGATGAGCTTGCGCTGAAGCTCGTCACCGGCGACGACGGCCTCGATCGCACGATCCTGCGGCCGCGCGTGCAGAAGCCGGGCCTCGCGTTTGCCGGCTATTACGAATACATCAAGCCGTGGCGCGTGCAGATCATCGGCGAATCGGAAACGAAGTACCTGCAATCATTGCCGGCGCGATTACGCGAGAAACGCGTCCGCGATGTCGCCGCGCTCGACGTGTCGTGCTTCATCGTCACCAAAGGCATCACGCCGCTCGATGAATTCAAGGTCGAGTGCGAGAAGCGCTCTGTACCGCTCTTCTCCACGCCCGCGTTGTCGTCGGTGGCAATCACGCGCACGACCTATTTTCTCGAAGAGAACATGGCGCCGAAGATCACGATGCACTCAGGTCTTCTCGACGTCTACGGAATCGGCGTCCTGCTTCTCGGCGACAGCGGCATCGGCAAGAGCGAATGCGCGCTCGATCTCGTGTATCGCGGCCATCGCCTCATCGCCGATGACATGGTCGTCATCAAGCGTCATCCCAACGACGTTCTCCTCGGATACTCGAACGATCTGCTGCGCCACCACATGGAGCTGCGCGGAATCGGCATCATCGATATCAAAGATCTCTTCGGCGTCGCCTCCACGCGTGACGTCAAGCCGATCGATCTCGTCGTCAAACTCGAAAAATGGGCCGAAGGCACCGAGTACGACCGGTTGGGCATCGCCGGCGAAACGTACGAGCTCCTCGGCGTTCCGAAGCCGTATGTGCGGCTGCCGGTCG
>QHVY01000308.1:0-902 GCA_003223695.1 Acidobacteriota bacterium | reverse complement strand
ACGATTCCGCGCGCGAGTTCACTCGCAAAATCGATGAACAGATCGCGCGTCAGGGAACGGCGGCAAGCGAATCATTGCCTCCGACCAATCGAGAAGAAGTCGCCAGCTCCGAGCTGCGCAGTCTGCACACGCGAACGCGATTTCATCCTGACGTTCTCGATCGCACACGACGCCAACGCTGAGGTTTGAGCATGTTGAAACGACTGCTGTTCCTTTTCATCCTCATTGCCGCGTGTCAGAGAGAGGCCGTCCCGCCGCCCGGCCCGCCCATGAAAGAGGGCGCACCGCCGATGCCGATGACTACATCGCCAACGGCGACGATGGCCACATCAGCGCAGCCGCAGAAACTCACCGGCTTTCAGACACCGGAGTCGGTGCTGTACGACGCGGATCAGGATGTCTATTTCGTCAGCAACATCAACGGCCAGCCGACGGCTGCCGATGACAATGGATTCGTCTCGCGCATCAACCCCGACACGCTGCAGAACGATCTGAAGTGGATCGACGCCGCAAAGCCGGACATCATCCTCAACGCGCCGAAAGGCATGGCCATCCTCGGCGACAATCTCTACGTTGCCGATCTTGTCGTCGTGCGGAGATTCGATCGCAAAACCGGCCAGCCGAAAGGGGAGATTGCCATTCCGGGCAGCACCTTCCTGAACGATCTCGCGTCCGACGGCAAGGCGCTTTACGTCACCGACAGCGGATTGAAAGCGGGCGCGAACGGCTTCGAGCCGACGGGAAGCGATGCAGTGTGGAAAATTGTGAACGACAAACCGCAGAAGCTCGCCTCGGGAAGCGATCTCAATCGCCCGAACGGTGTGGAAGTCGTCGACGGAAAAGTGTGGGTGGTCTCGTTCGGCGCGAACGAGCTTTACCAAATCGACAAGGGCAAAAAGACG
>QHVY01000307.1 GCA_003223695.1 Acidobacteriota bacterium | reverse complement strand
CGCCAGCGCGTAGCGATTGCTCGCGCGCTGGTCAACAATCCATCGCTCGTGCTCGCCGACGAGCCGACCGGTAATCTCGATCAGAAAACCGGATCGGAAATCATCGACATCTTCGAGAACCTCGCGGGCGAAGAGACCATCATTCTCGTCACGCACGATCCAACGATCGCCTCGCGGACAGGACGGCGCATCAAGATTGTTGATGGTGTCATCGTGAATGGAGAGATTGAGTAGGTTCTCCGTTCTTCGTTCTATGTTCTTCGAAGAACGAACAACGGACAACGAGCAACGAACATGATCCTCCTCGAATCGATCATCGACGGTATCCGCGACATCAAAGACCACCTCGGTCGCACACTGCTGCAGCTTGTCGGAATCATTCTCGGCGCCGGTTCGATCGTGGCCACATTCTCGCTATCGGTCGCCGGAAAAGCGGCGTCGATGGAGTACTACCGCGTCAGCGGCGGCATTCAGAAAATCTGGATCTGGGACCGGCCGACCGGCAAAGTCACGCTCGACGCCAAAGCGCTCGCGTCGAAAGGATTGACGTATCGCGATGCGCAGGCCATCGCCCGCGATGCGAAAGGCATCGATCTCGTTTCGCCGATGGCCTCCGAGACGATGCCGGTTCGTTATCGAGAGATCGAAACGCCGCGCGACGTGACGGGCGTGATGCCGTCGTACTCGCCGATGAACGATGTCCACGCCGCGCGGGGACGCTTCATCACCGACAGTGACATTCAAACGGCTACGCGAGTGGTGGTCTTCGGATCGGAACGCGCTGCTGAGTTCTTCTCCACGGACGATCCGATCGGCAAGACGGTGACGATCAGGCGTGATGGAGGAGAAATACTTCAGCTTCGATCACAAGCACAACAATCTTCGGTGGATGAACCGGAATATCTTCATTCCGATCACGACATTTTTCACGCGTAAGGGCGAGACGCTCGATCGCGGCAAGGTGAGCGCAATGAACGCGCGCATGGTCGACATCAAGAATCACGAGGATGCCGTCGATCAGATTCGCAAAGTGCTCTATCGCGAGCACGGCGTGAAGGATTACGAAGTGATGTCGCGCATCGCCAATCTGAAACGCAACGAAGAGCAAAACCGCATGTACGACATGACGTTCATGATCTGCGGAATCATCTCGCTGATCGTCGGCGGCATCGTCGTCATGAACATTCAGCTCGCGTCGTTCAACGAACGCGTGCGCGAAGTCGGAACGCGGAAAGCGGTCGGCGCGTCGCCGGCGCAGATCTTCGGTCAGTTCCTGGCCGAGTCGATTCTTGTTTCCGTCTTTGGTGGGTTCCTGGGGCTGTTTGTCGGGAAAGTTTTCACCGATGCGATCGCGTCGCTCACGCGCGACCCGGCGATGATCACGCCCGACACGATCGTGAAGGCACTCGTCTTCGCTGCCGGAACCGGTTTGGTTTTCGGAATGTACCCCGCGATTCGCGCATCGCGACTCAACCCAATCGAAGCGCTGCGGACGGAGTAGCAGATGTATATCGGCGAATCGATCCGCACCAGCCTCGAAGAAGTTCGCGCCCATCCGCTGCGTTCCTTCTTCACTCTCATCGGCGTGATCCTCGGATCGCTCGCGCTGGTTGTGGTGCTGTCGGTGATGGATGGAGTTGAAGCCGCAGTTTGGCAGGGCATCCAGGATCTCGGTATGGATTCCGTGCTCCTGATTCACAATCGCAAGCCAGCCGATCGAGTCGAACAAGCGAAGGCGCATTTGTCGCGCGGCATGCGCGTCGAAGACGCTCGCTATTTCGAGGACAACGCGTTGGTCTCATCGATCGGTCCGGTCGGCGAGAACCGAGAAGTGATCACCGCGGGTTTCGTCACGCGGCGCGTGGACGTGTACGGCATCACGCCTTCATTCGTGATGATTAAAGGACGCAAGACGAGCGAAGGACGCTTCGTCAGCGACAGCGACGACCGCCGCTCGCGACCGGTCTGCGTCCTCGGCTTCAAACTGAAACAGCAACTCTTCGGCGGGGAGAAAGCGCTGGGACAGCAGGTCAGTCTGGGCGGCCGGCGCCTAACAGTCATCGGCATCGGCACGAAGTTCAACATGGAATTCGTGAACGACGACGACATGCGTAAGGAGCAGGGCGGCATCTACATCCCATTCTCGATCTACGAGCAGATGTACGGCCGCAATGCGATCTCCTACATGCTGGCGAAGGCGGTCGAGCCGGAGAAAAGTATCGATGCCGAGGATGAGGCGGTGCGGCTGTATGCGCAGGCGCATAACAGCATTCACGATGTGAAGGTGGAGAACGTCGGCAAGGAGATTCTCAAGGAGCGCGGCAACATCACGCACGTTCTGCGGAACTGGCGCATCGTATTTTTCTCCATCGCCGGCGTTTCGCTGCTCATCGGCGGCGTGGGGATCTTTTCGGTGCTGAAAATTTCGGTCTCCGAACGACTTTTCGAAATCGGACTGCGCAAATCGATGGGCGCTACGAACGCGGAGATCTTCGGACAATTTCTCATCGAGTCCGTCACGCTCTCCGTCGTCGGCGCGGCGATCGGACTCGCGGGCGGCATCGCACTGGTGCGCGTGATCTCCGGCTTCTTCCCGGCCGGACTGCCGGTTTCGCTGTTTGGATTGTCCGTCGCCAGCGGCTTCGCGATTTCGATCGGCCTGCTCGCCGGACTCTATCCGTCGATCACCGCGTCGCGCCTGGAGCCGGTGGAGGCGCTGCGCGCGTAGGGCCGGCCGAACGACGCCGGCTCGTAGCCGGCGCCGAGCGTAGCGCCGAGCACCGAACGTAGCGCCGGCTCTTAGCCGGCGCCGAGCCGACTGAGAGTCGGCTCTACGTTGTGTGGAGATTTGCCGCCGCTGCGGAATGCCGAGGTACGCTCGGAACGTGATAAGCGGTCGCCGTGCGTATCGCCGGAACCTGCCACACTTTCAAAGTGACTTTCGCTCCTATTTCGTCACCTTCATTACACAGGATCGGTGGGTTCTCCCGCCGATCGCGCGTGACATCGTCATGAAGCACATTCTGTTCGATCACTGCCGCCGAATGTGGCTACACGTCGCCGTCGTCATGCCTGAACACGCTCACTTGATTCTTACGCCTGCGGCCGATACGACCGGCTGGTCATTCCCGCTCGGCGTCATCCTCAAAGGAATCAAAGGATGTTCATCGCGAGCGGTAAATCGGGTCCTCTGCCGATCAGGGTCGATTTGGCAGCACGAGTCGTTTGATCATGAACTCAGACGTGACGAGTCCCTGCGTCAGAAAGCAGAGTACGTTTGCGCCAATCCTCTGCGTCGCGGACTCGTGAAAACGGGCGAAGAGTATTCCTGGATCTGGCGCGAATGGGTCGAAGGTCAGCGCCGAACGTAGCGCCGGCTCTTAGCCGGCGCCGAGCCGACTAAGAGTCGGCTCTACGTGGAGTCGTTTTCGCCGAGCCGGCTGAGAGTCGGCTCTACGTGGAGTCGTTTTCGCCGAGCCGACTGAGAGTCGGCTCTACGTGGTGTCGCCGGCCCTACGTTCCGGCGAGCTCCTCCAACGCCTCTCCCGTTAGGCGGAACACGATCCAGTCGCTCAGCGGAACTGCGCCGAGTCCTTTGTAAAAATCGATGGAGGGCGTGTTCCAGTTGAGTACCGCCCACTCGAGCCGTCCGCATCCGCGTTCCTTCGCCAGGCGCGCGAGATGGGCGAGCAGCGCCTTTCCCACCCCGCGGCCGCGCATCTCCGGCTTCACAAACAGATCTTCGAGATAGATGCCGGGTTGGCCGAGAAAGGTGGAGTAATTGTGGAAGAAGAGGGCGAAGCCCACCTCCACGCCGTCGATTGACGCAAAGATCACCTCGGCGAATCGTGGATTGCCGAACAGCGATTGTCGAAGTCCCGCTTCGGTGGCGATGACTTTGTGTCCGAGCTTTTCGTAGATCGCCAGATCGCGAATGAACTGCAGAATCATCGGAACGTCGGCTTCTGTGGCGTTGCGAATTTCCATCGCGTGCGATCATAGCCCCGCGTCGCTGATCCTTGCCGCCGCTGCGCCCGTCGCGCGTCGATTCGTAGTGCACGTGACGCCGGAGATGATCCGCCACAGCCGGCTTCTCGATGTTCTCTATTTCGTGAACTTCTTTTACAG
>QHVY01000306.1 GCA_003223695.1 Acidobacteriota bacterium | reverse complement strand
GAACATGATTTCCTGCAGGCGATGCGAACTCTTCGTGTCGATTTCTCGGCGATCGAGCAGAAAGCGGTCTTGCGATCCGCTTGAGCCTGGCGCAGGTATCTTGGACGCGGTGGCCGGCGCCAAAGAGTCGTCGCAGATTTTCTCATTGGTGGCCATGCGGTCGAGCAGGCAGACCGACTCCTCACGCGCGACCGGGGCTTCTACCGCGACTATTTCACAAGCTTGAGGCTGCTCGATCCTTCGTCCGAAGCCTCAAGATGAATAACTAACGGTACAATCGCGGACACACTCCCATGTCCATTGCCCCCGGCACCCGTCTCGGGCCGTACGAAGTCATCGCGCCGCTCGGGGCGGGTGGGATGGGGGAGGTATTCAAAGCGCGCGATACACGTCTCGATCGCAGCGTGGCCATCAAGGTTCTCCCTGCGGAATTTGCGGAGAACGCCCAACTGAAGATCCGATTCGAACGCGAGGCGAAGACGATCTCGCAGCTCAATCATCCGCACATCTGCACGCTCTACGACGTTGGCGACAACTACCTGGTGATGGAGCTACTGGAGGGCGAGACGCTCGCCGATAAATTGGCAAAGGGACCGCTGCCGCTCGATCAGTTAGTTCGCTACGGAGTCGAAATTGCCGAGGGGCTGGAGAAGGCGCATCGGGCCGGGGTGGTGCACCGCGATCTGAAACCGAGCAACGTGATGATCACTAAATCGGGAGCGAAGCTTCTCGATTTCGGATTGGCCAGTGTAGGGGCCGCCGTCCTCGGCGGCCCGGCGGCCGAGACGGCCGAAGCTACACAGCAACGCCCGCTCACGGCTGAGGGCATGATCGTCGGCACGCTCAACTACATGTCGCCTGAACAACTGGAAGGGCGGGCGGTTGATTCGCGTAGCGACATCTTCGCGCTTGGCGCCTTGCTGCACGAGATGGCCACGGGTAAGCGCGCGTTCCAGGGCACCTCCAAGGCCAGCCTGATCGCAAACATTCTCACTTCGGAGCCGGAGCCCATCTCAGCGCTGCAGCCGATGACTCCAGCGGTACTCGATCGCATCGTGCGAACGTGCCTGCAAAAGGATCCCGATCAGCGGTGGCAATCGGCACATGACATCGCGCAGGAACTGCTGTGGATCGCCGAAAACGCGCCGGTGCGAGTTCTACCTCGCGCCCGAGCGCTGCCGTGGATCATCGCAGCGTTTCTCGCGATTGCGCTCGGCGGAGCCGTGATGTGGCCGCGGCCGAAGCCGTCCGACGCTCGACTCATGCGGTTCGCGGTCAATCCGCCCGCCGGCGCTGCATTCAACTTTGCCGGCCGTGACGCTGGACCGGTCATCGTTTCGCCCAACGGCAATCGCATTGCCTTCGTCGCCACGGGTTCCGATGGTGCGAAACAGCTTTACGTGCGTGAGATCCATTCCATCGGCGCACGATCCCTGGTTGGAACCGCCGGTGCGTCCTACCCCTTCTGGTCCGCGGACAGTGAAGACCTCGGATTTTTCGCGGACGGGAAGTTGAAGCGTGTCTCGGCAACTGGCGGAGCGGTGACTGCTTTGTGCGACGCGCCGACCGGCCGAGGGGGCACGTGGAATCGCGAGGGGACGATTCTGTTCGCGGCGGATCAGTACGACGTACTTTCCCGCGTCCCTGCGAGCGGTGGCGAATCGGTGAAGGTCACAAAACTCACGAGTGGGCAACTGAGTCACCGCTGGCCCTCATTTCTGCCGGACGGCCACCATTTCATTTACCTGCAATTCAGCAGCGAGATGGCGCGCGGCGGAACTCAGGCTGCCTATCTTGCTTCGCTCGAAGATCCGCGCGGGGTGTCGTTGCTGCGCGCGAATTCTGAAGTGAATTACGTCGAACCTGGATATCTCCTCTACATTCTGGAGGGAAATCTGATGGGCCTCCCGTTCGACGCGAAGCGCCTTCGCGCTTCAGGCGATCCCTTCCCGATTGCTGAACACGTCCAGGTGTACAAGAACACCGCGAAAGGCGTTTTTTCCGCGTCCAACAACGGCGTGCTTGCCTACGAGGAAAGCGGCAGCCCGCCGATCTCGCAGCTCACATGGTATGACCGCCGTGGCAACGCGCTCACGACCGTCGGCAAATCGGACGATTACGAAGATCCGCGTCTCTCGCCCGACGGACGTCGCATCGCGCTGACGCGACGTGATCCCGACACGGGCATCTCGAACATCTGGCTCTACGACGTCGACTCGAAAGCGCCCACGCGATTCTCGTATGTGCCGACATTCGATCACATTCCAAACTGGTCGCCCGATGGCAACCAAATCGTCTTCGATTCGAATCGCAGCGGCGCTGCCGACATTTACCTAAAGAACTTCGGCGGCGACGAGCAACTGCTTTATCACTCGCCGGCTCCCGATTCACCGACCGACTGGTCGCCTGGGATTTGTGGATGCTGTCGCTGCGAGATCGGCGGGTCACTCCGCTTCTCCGCGGTCCAGCAAACGAAAAAGAAGGGCAGCTTTCTCCCGACGGCAAGTGGATCGTCTACACATCCGATGAATCGGGCCGGCCGGATGTGTACGCAAGCCGATTTCCATCAATGACCGGACGATGGCAGATCTCCGGCGGCGGCGGATCGCAGCCGCGATGGCGGCGTGACGGACGCGAGATCTTCTTTCTCTCTTCGGACCGCAAGATGATGGCTGCCTCCGTCCACACGAACGGAAGCGACTTCGTGGCGGACGTGCCGCAGATGCTGTTTCAAACGCGCGCTCGGTACACGGGTGAGCGCTGCTATGACGTCTCGTCAGACGGCCAGCGCTTCATCATCAACAACACGGTCATTGACCAGCCTTCTTCACCGATTGTCATGGTCGTGAATTGGCCGATGCTGCGCGCTCGTCAATAACAACGTCCTTATGGTTTGGGCGGCGGCGGTGGAATGAACTGCGCGATGTCGGCGATTCCGAACGATTCCTCGAAGCCGCTGATCGGGCCACGCTCTTCATCTTTCGAATCACCGGAAAGATGTGTGCTTCTTCGAGCTGCTTCTCGTGGTAATCCTCACCGAACGTGCGGAACAGCTCTCCGGTGTGTCGTAGTGCGGGAACGTCGATTGACTTGGGCTTCGACCGAAGCCTCGGCGCTGCAGCCGCGCAGAGGAGCAGACAGCGGCCGATGACGCCGTGTTCGCGCATGAGATCTTCTGTCGCGGTGACTTCCGGTTCCGGCGCGACAGCGGCGATGGAAGAGGGCGAGGCGAGATTCATTGAGAGCTTCTTCGGGCGGATTATGCGTCAGTAGCGCATCAATTCCCGCGCCGCGGTCTCGATCTCATCTTCGCTCGGTAGAAATTCTTCTTCGAGTGGCGGTGAGTACGGCACAGGCGTGTCGAGCGCCCCAATGATGCGAATCGGCGCATCGAGCCAGTCGAACGCTTCTTCCTGAATGATTGCGGCAATGGACTCGCCGACCGAGCCGGTCCGCGTGTCCTCGTGAATGATCATCATCCGGCTGCACTGCTGAGTTAGGGCGAGAATCGCTGCGCGATCCAGCGGGGCGAGACTGCGCAGATCGAGGACCGCGGCTTCGATCCCATCCTTCGCCAGTTTTTCCGCGACGCGCATTCCGACGTGAACGTATGCGCCGTACGAGATGATCGCCAGATCTTTTCCGTCGCGGCGCAGCGCGGCTTTACCGATCGGGATTGGCTCGGGCGGCGCATCGCTCAGCAACTGCCTGATTCGCGGATCGCGATACAACGCGATGTGCTCGTAATACAACACCGGATCCGGATCGGCGACAGCGCTGGCCATCAGTGCGCGTGCATCGTGCGGCGTTGACGGAACTACAATCTTCAACCCGGGCGTGCGATAAAACCACGCCTCGGTGTTCTGTGAGTGGTACGGGCCCGCATGACGCAAGCCGCCCCATGGCATGCGCAGGACCATCGGCACCGAAGCACCCCACCGATAATGAATTTTCGCCGCGTTGTTGACGAGCTGATTGAATCCGGCGGCCACGAAATCGTTGAACTGAATCTCGCCGATCGGTCGCATTCCTGTGAGTGCTGCTCCGATACACACGCCGATCGTCGCGGCCTCGGACAAAATCGAGTTGATGATGCGATCTCCGAACTCACCGAGGAGCGGCCGCAGAAGCAGAAAGGCATTGCCGTATTTGCCGCCGACATCCTCGCCGTACACGAACGTGCGCGGATCATTGCGCAGCGCGTCACCGACGCCGAGCATCACCGCTTCGAGAAATGTTTTTCCTTTGGGGTCAAGTGTGGGACCGGTTTCGATTCGTGGAGGGCCGCCGTCTTCGGCGGCCGCCGCGGAGGACCGCGGCGCTCCACTGTACACGCCTTCGCGGGCCGCCGATGGCTCCGGCCACGGCGCGTCGATCACCGCGCGCGCTT
Organism: Acidobacteriota bacterium; assembly: GCA_003223695.1. GTDB lineage: Bacteria > Acidobacteriota > Thermoanaerobaculia > Gp7-AA8 > Gp7-AA8 > Gp7-AA10. The sequence goes on along the minus strand of QHVY01000306.1, from coordinate 1,470 downwards.
CGCGCTCCACGAGCTCCTCGGCTTCACGCTTCAGCGGCTCGATATCGACTTCCAGCTTTGCGGCGTAGGTGGTAATCGGATCGCGGCCACACCAGAATTCGTACAGCGCACGATCGGCGTAACCCCCGTCCGTCAGCGGCGGATAGGACCACGACGGCTGCGGATCTTTGCCGAGGTAGAGCATGTCGTCGTGATGGGCGTGGCCGCACATGCGCATGGCCACGAGCTCGATCAGCGTCGGTCCTTGCCCCGCTCGGGCGCGTTCGGCCGCCCATGCGAAGGCGGCGGCGATCTGCTCGGGATCAGTGCCGTCGACTGTGATTGCCGGAATCCCGTAGCCGATCGCCTTGTCCGCAAATACACGCACCGCCGATTGCTCGTGAACCGGCGTCGCGAGCGCGGTCTGATTGTTCTGCACACAGAAGATCGCCGGCAGCTTGCGCGCGGCGCAGGCATTGATCGCCTCGTGCCATTCGCCAAGCGATGTGCCGCCTTCGCCGATGAAGGAGACGGCCACGCGCATTTCGTTGGCCGTTGGCTGTTGGCTGTTGGCCGTGGCGTTTTCCTCTCGGCCAACGGCGAACGGCGATCGGCGAACGGCCATCGCGAAAGCCATCGCGATGCCGGCGATCGTCAGCGATGGCGATCCGAGCGGCGCCATTGCCGGAAGAATTCCGTGCTCGAAGTCGCCGACGTGCAGATCCTTTCCGTTCATCGGCGGCCCGGCTTTGCCCATTTGCGCGTTCAGAACGAGGCGGATTGTCTCCGGCGTGTTGTGCATGCAGAGCGCGGCGCCGAGGTCGCGGATCATTGGAGAGATGACGTCGCCGCCGCGCCCGCGACGAAGGCGCATCGGCGCTGCGTAGATCGCTTCCTGGCCTAACGAGCGAAATCCCTTTCCCTGAAATGACGCAATGCCCCAACGCACTTCGCCGCCGGTGAAGAACTGCTTCAGGCGATTGTCAAGCGCGCGGGTGAGGATCATTCCGCGCAGCATCTCGATCTTTTCGTCGCGAGTGAGCGAGTCGATGATCTCCTCGCGCCGGAAAAAGCCGCGACATGCCTCGACCACTTCGTTAACCGCGCATTGCAGCCGCTCGCCGGCCGAAACGCCGGGCGTGGTCTCCGGAATCTCGACTCCGGTGGTGAGCGCGGCGCGCAGCGCTTGTTCGACATCCGCGCTGCCGTCGAATGCGGCAAGCGCCGGCTTCAGCGCAAACGGGTGCCGCTCGGCGAGAAACGCCGCAAATCGCTCGCGAACGCCGCTGCGCCGAGCAGTCTCGGCGGTGATGGTCACGGTGCGATTTTACGCGTCGGCGGGAAGAATGCGGAATGCTCTTCGCCTAAACCGCAAGGTGCGGAAGTGGCGTTCATCGAGCGTGAGTACGTCCCGCGTATCGTAACGCTTCGCAAGGACAACGATCGAGGCGTCGGCGAGGCCAATGTTCAGGTCGTGGTATACCTTGATGA
>QHVY01000305.1:4268-11616 GCA_003223695.1 Acidobacteriota bacterium | reverse complement strand
ACTTTCTGGCGCGCAACGATCGAATCACGCTCACTGCGCTCGCGCTGCTGCGCGACGCGCGACGCCGAGGCGTGGACAACGTGCGCCTCATCGTCGACGCGAATTCTCTACACATTCCGAAGGCGGTCCTCGCGCATCTGCGCGAAGAAGGCGTTCAGATTCGTGTCTATCACCCGCTGACCCTGCGCCATCCGTTGTGGGTCTTCACTCGCATGCACGAGAAGCTGGTCGTCGTCGACGGCCAGCGATACATCACTGGCGGACGCAATCTGGCCGAGGCGTATTTCGGAATGGCGAAGATGAACTATGTCGATCGCGACGTTTACGTCGACGGCCCCTCAGCAGCGGAAGCGGATCGCCACTTCGAGAATCTTTGGTCAAGCGCTGACGTAGTGGACCTTCATGCGCACGTTTCGGAATCGGAGCCGCGGCGTGCTTCGAAAGTTCTCGATGACATCCTGAGCGATCTGCAGTGCGGCGATGGATTTGTGAGCTTGAACACCGGCACCGACTGGTCTGCTGGGCAGCGGGACGTTGCAGCCGTGCACCTGCTCCATGACCCGCTCGCGACGGAAGACGGTCCGCGTCTCGGGGCGCGTCTCACCGACTTGATCGCCAGCGCCGAGAAGTCGATCGTCATCGAATCGCCGTATGTCGTCCCTTCGAAGTCGCTGCTCGATGTGCTCGCCGCGAAAGCCGCAGCCGGCGTTTCAGTGTTGATCGTGACGAATTCACTGCGCTCCGCGGATGGAGTTCTGGCGCAAGCTGCCTATCTGAAGTACCGCCACCGCGTTGCGCGCGCGGGCATCGACATTCGTGAATTCAAAGGTCCCGACTCGCTGCATGCGAAAAGCATCGTCATCGACGGTAGGATCGTTCTGGTCGGCTCGTACAACGTCGATCCGCGATCGCAAAACCTCAACACCGAAGTGATGTGCATGGCCGATGATCCAGAAACCGCGCGCGATCTGCTGCAGTCCATCGACGTGCACGTCCGCAACGCCTGGCGCGTGGATATCGACGGCCGCGCGCCGCGCGAGGTGTTTCCCGGCGAGCGCGCGAAATCATTTCGCGCCTGGTTTGCGCGCGTGCTGCTCCTGCCGGTTATCGAGGGGCAGTTGTGAAGTCGTTGCTGCTTTGCCTGGCGATTACGCATGTCACAGTGATCAACACGAGCGGCCCGATCGTGCACGACGCGACGATCGTCGTCCGCGACGGCCGCATCGCTGACATCGGAAACATCGCAGTGCCACCGGACGCACAGGTGGTCGATGGGCGCGGCAGGTTTCTCATTCCCGGCTTGTGGGACATGCACGTTCACCTGAGCTGGACCACGGCGAGCGCGCTGCCGGTACTCGTCGCCAATGGTGTTACGACAGTTCGCGACATGGGCTCTCGGCTCGGCGAAATCGATGAATGGCGCACGAAAATCGCATCGAGTCTGATCACGGGCCCGCGAATTTTCCGTGTCGGCCCGATCCTCAACGGCCAAAAATTCAATCAATACCAGATGGTGCCGGGAAATCCCGATGAGACTCGGGGTGTCGCGCGAGCGCTGAAGGAAGTCGGTGTCGATTTTCTGAAAGTGCATCGCCGGCTGCCTCGCGATTCATACCTCGCGCTCATCGACGAGGCAAAGAAACTCGGCATCGATGTCGTCGGTCACATTCCGATGACCGTTTCGCCCGAAGAAGCTTCGAATGCCGGACAGGCGACGATCGAGCACACCGACACGCTGTTCGAAGGCACGTTCTCGACGGCGCACAAGGATGAGAATTTGGCCGCAGCGATTCGGCATTTTGGCGAGGATGGAGAAGCCGAGCGGCTGTTCCGTGTTTTTGTAAAGAACCACACCGTTTTTGATCCGACACTTGCTGCTTGGCTGTCGGTGACCACCGACCAGCTCGCGTCCGATCCACACATGCGTTATGTGGCCGCATCGAACCGAAAAGCGATCACTCCGATCACGCCGCAGGATCGTCAAAATTATCGCGATACATTTGCCGAATTCCTGAAAATCGTCGGCATCGCCCATCGCTCCGGCGTCACGCTCATCACCGGTACCGATATCGCCGGACCGCGCATCCCCGGCTTCTCGCTGCACGATGAGCTCGCGCTGCTGGTCGACTGCGGCCTAACTCCGCTCGAGGCGCTGCAAGCGGCGACCATTACTCCCGCGAACATCGTTGGAAAAGCGAAGGAGCTCGGCTCGATCGATCGCGGCAAAATCGCCGATTTCGTGCTTCTCGACGCCAATCCCCTCGACGACATTCACAATACGCAGAAAATTAATGCCGTCATCGTCGGCGGCCGCCTGTTGCGGCGTGCGGATCTCGACGCGCTTTTCAAACAATCAGAGGAGTTGGCTTCTCAGCGCTGAGTTGTGAGATCCGTCTGCCAGTTCAGCACGACGGTGATCGGCAACGAGCGCCGCTCGCGCGGAAGGTTGTTGACCAACAGCCGTTTGCCATCGCGCGTGACGTCGTACTCGCGTTCGTCGTTACGCGATGGCCGGAACGGAATATCGACAACATGTGCCGGCGGGCCGGGCCTCAGAGCGTCGCCCGATTCCTCGATCGCCACGGACATGATGCGATCTCCCGGAGCGACATAGAACAATTCCTTTTCATCGCCTCGCCAGACCGGCTGCATTCCGCCGTCAGTGGAGATCTGTACGCGCGATTCCGTCCGCGGAAATCGTGTGGCATAGACCTCGTATCGGCCGGATTCGTCGGACGCGTACGCGACCCATCGTCCCGTCGGCGAAAAAACGGGCTGGATGTCGTTGAACCTCGATGTCACCAGTACGCTGGGTGCGCCGCCGGTCACCGGTACGGAGTAGATGTCGTTCTGCATTCCAGCCGACAAGCGACGAAACAGAATCGTGCGGCCATCGTGAGAAATCGATTCAACGAAATCGGCGCTGGCTTCCGGCAACAACGCCTCCTCCTCCTGCGCGTCCACGGGTTTGATATAGATGTTGGGAGTTCCCGTGCGGTTCGAGGAAAAGATCATGCGCTTACCATCTGGCGTCAGAACGGGAGCAAAATCATCGCGAGGATCGAACGTCATCCGACGGGCGACATGCCGCTTCATATCGTAGAGCCAAATATCCAGATTGCCCGTCGTCTCGTCAGGTAACGAGTAGAGAATCTGCTGCTGGTCGTCTGTCAGCCGAGGACTGACGTAGTCCGCCTCGACGGCCACAGCAGGTTCAATGTGGCCCGAGCGGTCCAGCCACTGCAATGTGGAATTTTGCGTGCCCGCCACGTACGCCAGCACGCCCGCTCGCGAACAACTGAACATTCCGAAAGCTGAGGGGTGATACTGCACGGGCTCGCGACTGACCGCCGTCGGCGTGCCCTCCAATTGCAACGTGTCGGGATTGAATCGCTGCGCGATCAGCGTGCGATCCCGCAGAAACAGCAGATAGCCGGGGTCGGCGTACGAAACAGTCGAAGAGACATTGATGACGAATTTATCACCAAGGTGCTCGCGTGTCGATGGACTCCGAACAAGAAACAGGAAGTGCTTGCCGTCTGGAAGAAATTGAGGATATCGATGGGTGATCTCTTTTTGTGAACGATCCAACCGCGTCACCTGCTGAGGGACGCCGCCCGTGGCGCTCACACGGTATAGCGGTGCGTTCGGACCAGGAGAAAAAAGGATCTCGTTGTTCTGCGACCACGCGCCGCCGCGCCCCCACGCCGCCACGCAAAGAGTCTGTGGCGCGCCACCGGCGAGATCGACACGCTTGAGATAGCCACCGGCGAAAAACCCGATGGCACTCGAGTCGGGGGACCAGAAGCTCATGCCGGCTCCGTCAGTGCCCGGTAGCGCCCTCGATTGTGTGCTAGCAAGATCACGAATCCAGATCAAGACGCGTCCGGTAACGTCTTCTCGTGCGGGGAATGCGACGTACCTGCCGTCCGGCGACACGGCCATTGGGCCGAGGTTGTAGTCGACTGCGACAGTCCAGCCGGGCGGCGGGCCGATCGTGAAGCGAATCGGTCGCACATTGCTCCCTCGGCGCAGCGCAAATCCGGCGATGATTGCAGCGGCCAATAGTGCAGCAGTCGCGACGCTCCATGCGATGCGTGAATTGCGAGACGGCGCAGCCGCCGCGGGCGCAGCGACCTCGCTATGAATTCGCTGCAACTCCCATTTCAAATCGGCCGCACACTGCCATCGATCCTCAGGATCTTTGGCAATGCACTTTCTGATGAAACGGTCCAGAGCAGCAGGCGCGAGCGGCTGCACTTGCGAGATTGAGGCAGGTTCGCTGGCGACGATCGCCGCGATCAGGCTTGTTCTTGTTTTTCCTTCGAATGCACGTCTTCCAGTGGCCATCTCGTACAGCACCACGCCAAACGAGAAAATGTCGGTGCGCGGGTCCGCCTCTTTGCCTTCGATCTGCTCGGGCGCCATGTACTGAAACGTGCCGACGATCGTGCCTTCCGCCGTCAGCGGCTTTTGAAGTGTCTCTGCGGGAGCATCGTTGTCGCTTTCCAGGCCGCTCTTCGCGAGGCCGAAATCGAGAAGCTTGGCGCCGTTCCTCGTGATCATGATGTTGCCTGGCTTCAAATCACGATGAACCACACCGGCTTTGTGCGCTCTGCTCAGCGCATCGGCGATGTCGCTGCCATACCGCAACACCTGATCCACAGGCAACGGCCCTTTTGAAAGAATGTCTGACAGCGGCTGACCTTCGATGAGCTCCATCACGAGATAGTCGATTCCGTTCTCATGACCGACATCGTGAATCGTGCAGATGTGCGGATGATTGAGACGCGAGATCGCTCTGGCCTCGCGCTCGAAACGAGCTCTCATCTCCGCACTCGGAGCGAAATCGCTCGGCAGGATCTTGATTGCGACGCTGCGGTCGAGGCGCGTATCGCGTGCGCGGAATACTTCGCCCATGCCGCCGGCGCCGATGCGCGAGACGATCTCATACGGACCTAAACGACTGCCGGTCGTGAGCTCCATTTGTGGTGACAAAGAGAGCTTATCGCAAGAGACGGTTGGTCAAACTTTCTGCCAGCGCATGAATAAGAAATAGGGAATTCTCACGCGCAAGAGGAATCCGGTCTCGAGGAGCGACGCGACATAATCCTCGAGCGGCCGGTGACGGCGAATCACCGGCGTGCGGAACCGTCCGGTGATTTGATCTTCCCACGCGGCGCGATCGAAGTACCGATCGACGGCAAAGACCTCGAGCCCACCGGCGGCATCTCGCACCCAATGCGAAACGGGCGCGGTGAAGCACGGATGCGTGATGCTCATCAGCAGCTCGCCGCCGGCAACAAGAACTCGATGCACTTCGCGCACGGCAGCGGGATAGTCCTCGACGTCCATCAGGCTCATGGCGGCCATCACCACGTCGAATGACTCGTCGCGAAGGCCTTCGAGCGCGCTGGCATTTGCGCAGACGTACTCGATGTCGAGCTTTGCGGCGCGTGCGCGCTCGCGAGCAATTTCGATGAGGCGTTCACTTCCATCGACGCCTGTCACGCGTGCGCCTCGCTGTGCCAGCTCCCGCGAGTAGCCGCCCTCACCACATCCGAGATCCAGGATGTTTCGACCTGCCACGTTCCCCAACATCCGCAGCATCCGAGGCAGCAGAAAAAAATTTCGGTAGTCGTTTTCGTCAGCGTGCGCGACCCAGTCATCCGCTGCAGCGTTCCACGATCGCGTCGAGCTGTCGTCAGGCATAGGAGATGACAGCTCCGGCAACAATTGCCGCCACGCCGATGACGCGCGAAATGATCTGTGGTTTCGGCGCAAGCCGCTCGGCGGTGATCGCGGTGGTCACGACGCCCATCGCTACAAGGTTCATGACGCCGATGACGAGGAGGATCGACATCAGTCCCGAGCAGCAGAGAGTGCAGCGCAAACCGAGGCGAAGCCCGTGCCGCCACGGGTTTTTCGCGCATTCCGGGGAGCGGCATGCTTGGAGCTGACGCGCCTTCCACGCGGTGAGTGGGACTGCGTGTGCTAGCGCCGGCCAACGCATTGTGGCGAATGCTACGACGACTCCGATCGGGTAGACAGCGGCGCCCACAAGGATCCAGACGAAAAAATATCCGGCGGCGATTGCCAGCCGGTGCCGATTTCTCCACAGCGTCGGCACGAGCGAGGGCGTCATCATGGCGATCATCATCACTGCCCACATGGCGATGAACATCGCCGCTGCGCCGAGCCAGCTCTGCCCCGGCATGCGCATCCAGGGCATCGACGCGCCGGCGACCATAGCCACCCGATCAGCGGTCATATTCATCGTGTCGCCGCACCCAATACGGACCGCGGTCGCCCTCGTCACGCCCCTTCGGCACGAGATCGAGGTACTGGTAGTCGACATTCATCATGTCGATGCCGCGCGCGTACGTTGAATACGTGTGAAAGACGTTGCCGGATCGATCCTTGAAAAAGACGCTCGTTCCTTCGCGATCGGCGGAACCGGGATCCTGCATCGTGTAGTTGTAAATCGCCTTCTTCTTCTTCAACTCCTCGGGAGTGAACGAAACGTGGTAATCGAAATTGAAATCGCTGTCGTGCGACGACAGCCATTTGAAGCTCCATCCCATTCGCTTCTCGTAGGCGGCGAGCTTGCTATACGACGCGCGCGAGATGGCCACCATCGTCACGTCGCGATGATTGAGATGCACGATCACGCCGTTGAAGTTGTCGGCCCAATGGGAGCAGTGGGGACATCCTGCGTCCCACTCCGGGCTGAACATGAAGTGATAGACGATGAGCTGGCTGCGTTTTTCGAAGAGGTCAGCCAGCTTCTCCTTTCCCTTCGGCCCCTCGAAGATGTATTCCTTCTCCACTTTGACCCACGGGAGCTCGCGGCGCTGCCGGCTCAGATCGTCGCGCAGACGCGTGAATTCCTTTTCTTTCGCCAGAAACGCCTTGCGATCACTCATCCACTGCTCGCGAGAGACGACCGGATGTTTCGAGACTTCACTTGCCATCTTTCTCCTCCGGGCGCGTGATAATATTCAACCGAATGGTTGAATACAAGCTGGATCGAGTTTACGGTGCCATCGCCGATCCGACGCGCCGCGCGATTCTCTCAGAGCTTGCAAAGGGCGAGGTGAACGTGACGCATCTCGCGCATCGATTTCCAATCTCGCTCAACGGAGTCTCGAAGCACGTCAAAGTTCTCGAGGGCGCGGGCCTCGTTCAGCGGAGGATCCGAGGGCGCGAGCACTGGCTTCGGCTGAATGCGAAGCCGCTGCGCGACGCAGCCAGGTGGCTGGAGCACCATCGAGAATTCTGGAACGCCAGGCTCGACGCGTTGGAGAAGTTTTTGACGCGGTGATGAGCACCGACCTCGTGATACGTC
>QHVY01000305.1:3527-4195 GCA_003223695.1 Acidobacteriota bacterium | reverse complement strand
TCCGCATCGCGATGACGCACGGCAGCGGACGCACGGAGCACACCGGCGAGTATCTGGCGATCGAGCCACCGTCGCTCGTGTCGTTCACCTGGAGGTCGGCCTATACCGATGACGAATCGACGATCGTGACGGTGGAGCTCGTAGAGAGCGGCGGCGGCACGGAGCTGACGCTCACGCACCGCCGCCTTCCGCCCGCCCGCATCGACGCGCACCGCGACGGTTGGACGGACATCCTCCGCAAACTTGACGCTGCGTTATCGCGCTGACTCGACGAGCTCCTGCAGCCGGTCGATCGTCTGATTCCAACCCTCCTGCATACCGGCGATGTACGGCGCCGCTTCCGGCTTCGACCGAATCACCTGGACGTGCAATGTCAGCTTTGTTTTTCCCTTCACGTCCTCGAACGTGACCGTGTTGAGATTCTCCAGCAGCTCGTTGCCGTTCTGATCCAGCGCGAATGTCGTGAGGACCAGCCGCTCGGGGGGAACCACTTCGCGAAAGATCCCTTTGCCTGGATAAACCGTTCCGTCGGGACCGCGCATGTCGATGCGACTCGCGCCGCCCGGCCGCGCATCGAGCTGGCTGATCGTCGTTGTGAATCCGCGCGGCCCGAACCACTTCGCCATCTGCTTCGGATCGGTCCATGCTTTGAACACCAGCTCGCGCGG
>QHVY01000305.1:0-3455 GCA_003223695.1 Acidobacteriota bacterium | reverse complement strand
GTTGAATGTCTTTCGCTCCGCTTCGGTGGCGTTGATCGGCGACCAGTGGACGGCGACCGTCGTTTTGCCACCGCTTTCGGCGAATGTGATTTTGGTCAGCATTTCCAGCGGCCAATCTTTGGAAAGAGGATGGCGCGTAACGCCGCCCTTCGGATCGGAAAAGGAGTTGACGAACACGAGGCGCTCCGGTTTCACCACTTCGCGGTAGACCCACTTGCCCCACATGTCTTTTCCATCCGGAGTGCGCATGCCGTAGTGGTAGATGCCGCCGCTGCGCAGGTCGTTCTTCGAATGAAAAATCGTCACGCCTTTCGGGCCGAACCACTTCGCCAGGCGCTCCGGTTCGGTCCACACCTTCCACATCAGGTCGCGCGGCGCGTTGAACGTCCGCGAAATCACGAACTCCTTTTCTTCTCCAGCCATTTTCTTCAACTCCTCCTCCAATCGTCCAAGGGTCTGCTGCAGTCCTTCGACTGCGCCAAATTCTTTTACGGTTCGATCGCGCATCTCTGCCGTTTCGAAGAGCATCTGCACGATGACGGTCGTCTTGCCGTTTTTTTCGGTGAAGGTCACTGTGGAATCGAACGGTGGCCCCGACACGTGCGAGTAAACGATGCGCTCGGGTCTGACGATCTTGCGGTAGATGACCTTGTTCGGGTAGTCGCGGCCGTCGGGACCGTGCATGACGTGCCGCCACACGCCGCCCGGTTTGAAGTCCATCTCCTGGGTCGTCGTGGTGAAGCCTCTCGGTCCCCACCACCGAGAAATGTGCTCGGGATCCATCCACATGCTGAAGACGAGATCGCGCGGCGCATCGAAGACGCGCACGCCGATGATTGCTCGTGCTTCATCGGTGAGAGCGGCGGTTGCTGCGTTGTTTGCGGGCATGTTCTTTCTCCTTCTTTTGAATTTCGCGCAGGTAATCCCCCAGACGGTCGAAGCTCTCCTCCCAGAATTGGCGGTAGTGCTCGATCCAGTCGGCGACCTCTTTGAGCGGACCGGCGTCGAGCCGGCACGGCCGCCACTGAGCTTCACGGCCGCGTGCGATGAGCCCTGCGCGCTCGAGCACTTTCAGATGTTTGGAAATCGCAGGCATGCTCATTTCGAACGGCTTCGCCAACTCCGTGACCGACGCTTCGCCCGATGCCAGCCGCGCCAGAATGGCCCGGCGGGTGGGATCGGCGAGCGCGGCGAACGTGATATCGAGGTGATCAGCCTTCATACTTAACCGTCTAGTTAATTAACTTAAAGGTTAAATATATGCCGGAAAATTCATTTGTCAAGGGGTCAATGCAACTCGGGTTGCCGCGTCACTTTGACCCGGCATCGGCCGCCGTCTCCGGGCGATTTCGTGGCACAGCGCTTGTCACTTAGCCAGCATCATGCCTCCGATCCTCATCGCCTCGGCAGATGCGGCACTGATTTGTGACCGCCTGATTGTCGACGGCTATCGCGTCTTCGCAGCGAGAAATGCCGAGGAGGCGCTCAAAGCGCTGCGCTCGGCGCGCTTCGATTGCGTCATCCTCGATTTCTCCGTTCCGGGTCTCGTCGAGGAGTTTCTCACGCGCGCCGAGCTTCGTTCGGCGACCGTTTATTCATCGCCCGATCTCTATGTCAATTTCCGCACAGCGGAAGTGAAGCGGGACGAGCAGCGCATTGCGCTCACCGCGCTGGAAATGCATCTGCTGCAATACCTCATCGAGCATCGCGGAGAAGTCATCAGCCGCGAGGAGCTGCTCGACAAAGTCTGGGGCTACGGCACATCGCCGGTGACCCGGACCGTTGATGTGCGCATCGCGTCGCTGCGGCGGAAGCTCGGCAACTCGGAGCTCATCGTCACGGTGCATGGATTCGGCTACAAGTTCGCCGGCTGATTACATTCGTTACCAACGAATTGCGATGCGGTGATGTCTTCGCGTTACGCGTGGCGAAGAATGCGTCCATTCCGAAGTGGCTGATGCCGGCGTACCCCGCCGGAGGTCTGCCCAAAGGAGGAATGATGCGACGATTCACAATCGCTTTCTTCTGTGTAGCTTTCTCGATCACCATCGACGCACAGCAGCGCCGGCGAACTGTTGATGTGGGTCAACCGCTGCCCGGCCTCACCGCGGCGCAGCGCGCTGGGTTCGCCGATGGTCTCGGGGAATTCACTGACATCGATACTGTCGATGACGGCCTCGGCCCCGTCTTCAATGAACGTTCATGTGCGGCATGCCACACGACTCCCGCTGTCGGCGGTGGAAGCACGAGGATGGTCACGCGTTTCGCGCGTAGAGTCGGCGGCGTTTTCGATCCGCTCACTGCTCTCGGCGGATCGCTGATTCAAGATCACGCGATCGGAGCGACGGACGGATCGCCGCACACATTCTCGCCGGAGACGGTTCCGCCGATGGCGACGATGGTCGTGCACCGCCGCACGACGCCACTGTTCGGATTGGGTCTCGTCGATGCCACGCCTGATGCTGATTTCGTCACGCTCGCGCAGATGGAGCTCGAGCGCGGTGATGGTGTCGCCGGACGCGTCAACTTCGTCGACAACATCCGCGCAGGCATGAAGACGGCCGGCAAGTTCGGGTGGAAGGCCCAGGTGCCGACACTTTTTCAGTTCGCCGGCGATGCGTATCTGAACGAGATGGGAATCACCACTCCCGATTTTCCCAACGAGAATTGTCCGCAGGGGAATTGCGCGGAGCTGACGTTCAATCCAGCGCCCGGAATCAACGATGATGGAGGCGGACCGATCGCGCTGAACGATTTCATGTCGATGCTCGCTCCGCCGCCGCGTGCGCAAAGCCGCGACTCGAAGGATGGCGAACAGATTTTCGAGCGCCTCGGATGCGACTCGTGTCACGTACCGACACTTCACACTGGATCGAGCGTGAATGCTGCACTCGATCACAAACCGTATCACCCGTATTCGGATTTTTTGCTTCACGACATGGGCTCGCTCGGGGACGGCCTCGAGATGGGCAGCTCGACTGGATCCGAAATGCGAACCGCACCGCTGTGGGGACTTCGATTCGTCACCGCCTATCTCCACGACGGGCGCGCGACGACGCTCGATCAGGCGATTCTCGCGCATGACGGTCAGGCGCGCGCTGCGCGCGATCGATTCGCCGCGCTCGCAGCAAATCTGAAAGCGAAGCTGATCGCGTTTCTACAATCGCTGTGAGGCACGCTCGGCTCTGGCCGCCAGTTCGGGAGCTTCGATCCGCTCGGCAAATTTCGCAAACGCCGCGGTCGGGCCGCGCCAGCGAAGTTCATCGACCGATGCGAACAGCGGCGCGTCGACGCGCAGAGTCGCCAGTTTCTTGAAGAGCAGGGCGAGCTCAAGATGGTCGCTCAAGCGGGAATCGGTGATCTCTTCGATGTGGCCGAACCTCTGCAGGATCGCAGCAGCCCTTTTCCGGCCGAACCCCGGAATGCCTGGGTATCCGTCGGCAGCGTCGCCGACG
>QHVY01000092.1 GCA_003223695.1 Acidobacteriota bacterium | reverse complement strand
GAGGTCTCTACATTCCGCCGCGAGCCTGAGCGTTCGTCCGAAGAGAACGTCGAGCTTCTCATCACGAACGACAACACGTTCGGCTCGCCCCTGCAGGACGCGCGTCGCCGCGATTTCACCATCAACGCGCTGTTCTACAACATCGCCGACTTCTCGGTGATCGATTACGTCGCCGGTCTCGAAGACATGGAGCGAAAGCACGTACGCGTGATCGGGAATCCCGACATCCGCTGCCGCGACGATCCCGTGCGCATGATGCGCGCCATCGAATTCGCCTCCCGCCTGGGCTTCGAAATCGAAGAGCAGACTTACGCGGCAATCCTGCGGCATAAGAGCGAGATTCTGAAAGCATCGCCGCCGCGCGTGTCCGAGGAAATTTTGGAGCTGCTGAGGCGGGGGTGGTCGCGCGGCGCGATCCGATTGATGGTCGACACGCGTCTTCTCGAGCCTCTGCTTCCGGAGGTCTACCGCGCGATCGACGGAGATCGGGCGCCGTACTTCTGGAAGATGCTCGAGGTGCTCGATCGCACGGTACAGTCAGGACGAAAAATCTCCGATGCGGTGCTGCTCTCGGTCCTTCTCCTGCCGTGGGTCATCGAGGAGCTGGAAGATGAGGAAGAGCGGCGGCACGGACGGATGCGCATCGTCGAAGTGCTGGTTTTCATCCGCGAGCTGATCCAGCCGATCTGCGCGCGCATGTCGCTTCCGGCCGGAACACGGCATCAGATCGAGCAGGCCCTGGAAACGCTGTGGCGATTGCTCGAGCCTCCAGCCGATCGGCGCACCCAATTTCGCTTCGTCTATCGCGAGCCGTTCAACGACGCGCTCGCGTTGCTCGAGCTTTACGCGCTGTCATCAGGCAAATACGTCGACGTGTTCCGGCAATGGAGCTCGTTCGCGCAGCGCGTGAAACGCGCGGAAGGGGAGGCGAATCCTCCGGCGCGCCGCAAACGGAGACGACGACATTGACGGAGCGCTGGTCCAGCCGGGTGACGCGAGAGAGCAATGCCCTCGATCTGGAAAACAAAGTCTTCAAGAAGAAAGATGCGCGTTCGATCGCCCGCTCGCTGAAGCGCTCGGCCGAACGAAGCCGGCGCCGCAAAAGCAGCCCGTATCGTTCGGCAATGTCCATGCTGACGTTCTACATCAATCGCGCAGGCAAGAGTCTATCGAAGCGCGATCGCGCGCGACTGGAAGCGGCGAAGAAGGAGCTGCGCCGCCTCTACGGAAAGGACGCTAAGGCTGCGACCCGATCCCGATCGTCACCTCGCCGTTCACGCGCCGGTTGAACACCGCGTGCATCGAAGCATCGCCTTCCAGTCCATCAACGGTCGCCCGCAGCACCAGCGGCGGATACGTTTCCATTCGAGTGTCCGTAGCAATCGCTGTCGCCCAGAATTTGAAGCTCTCGCGCGCGTCAGGTGCGATCTTCGTGTTGAACTTCCGGCTCTGCGAATCGACGCGGTAAATGCTGCCGCCGATGCTCTGCAACGTGAGCCGCTTCACGATCATCGGGACTTTGGTCTTGTTTGTGATCGTGATTCGGAAACTGACGTCCGTTCTTCCCTGACTTGCTCCGAAGATCATCGGATGGGAAGTCTGCTCAATCTCGAAGCGCAGATCATCGGTCGAATCGTAATTGGCATCGGCAGTAGCGAAGTCAACCTCCGCCTGTTTTGTGCCGAAGCTCCCGGTGCCGCCGGTGCCGCAGCCAAGAAGAGCGAGCGCGAAAAGAAGAAGCGCGATTCTCATCGTGTTTATCATGGTCTGAGACATGCCCCCTGAAACTCCAATTTATCTCGATCATCATGCGACGACACCGTGTGACGCGCGAGTTGTCGATGTAATGTTGCCGTTCTTTACCACTAATTTTGGAAACTCGGGATCGCTCACGCATGAGCACGGTCGCCGGGCAGCAAACGCTGTCGAAGATTCGCGCATCACCATCGCGCGTTTTTTCGACGTGCAGCCGAACGAAGTCTACTTCACGGCGGGCGCGACGGAGTCGAACAACATCGCGCTGAATCTTCTGGCCGCCGGTGATCATCTGATCACTTCAGCGGTCGAGCACAAATCGATTCTGGCTCCGGCGCGCCGCGCGGAAAAACGCGGCGTGGAGCTGACCGTTCTCACTCCCGACCGCGAAGGCTTCATCGATCCCGCCGCGTTGCGCGATGCGATCCGGTCGAATACGAAGCTCGTCTCTATCGAAGCGGCGAACGGTGAGATCGGGACGATTCAGCCTGTCGCCGAATTCGCAGCGATTTGCCGCGAGCGCGGTGTGCTGTATCACACCGACATCACCCAGGCTGCTGGCAAGATTCCTCTGAAGCTTGCCGATGCCGATCTCGCCTCATTTTCCGCACACAAACTCTACGGACCGAAAGGCATTGGCGGCCTGTATGTGCGCCGAGGAGTGCGGGTTGAGCCGCTGATTGTCGGCGGCGGCCAGGAGAAAAACATTCGCTCCGGAACGGTCAATGTGCCGGGGGTCGTCGGGATGGCCACAGCGTTTCGCATTCGCAAAGATGAAATGACCGATGAGGGGACACGCCTAACGGTATTGCGAAACGAACTATGGGAGCGCATCACGACCGAGATTGCCGGAACTTCCGTGAATGGACCGCGCGAGTTAAGATTGCCGGGCAATCTGAACGTCAGTTTCGACCGAATCGAAGCGGACTCGCTGATCGTGGCGATGCGTCGCTTTTCGCTCTCTTCGGGATCAGCATGCAGCTCGGGAGAGCGCGGGCCTTCGCCACTGCTGACGGCGATCGGCCTTTCCGACGCCGCCGCACTCGGCTCCATCCGCTTCGGCCTCGGCAAATCGAATACTGCCGAGCATATTGCCATGCTCGTCGACGACCTGAAGCGCATCGTCGCCAAGCTGCGGGAAATCTCGGCCGCCTAATGTCAACTGAGCCCGGACGCATCCTCCTCGTCGACCAGTCGCGCGGCGCGCTGCTGTTCCAGGAAACGATCCTGCGCCGGCGCGAGGCGCTGATCAGCACCGCGCTGGCCGGCAGCGAAGGGCTGCAGAAAGCGCGCGAAGAGCAGCCCCAGCTCATCATGTTCGGCTTCGATCTGTTCGATATGTCGGCTCCCGAGTTTTGCCGCGAGATCCGAAGCGATGAGCGGACACGTACGATCTCCCTTCTGCTGGTGTGCGAACGCGACAACGCGCAGCATGAGGATCTTTGCCTCGCTGCGGGAGCCAATGATGTGATCTATCGTCCGCTGCAGCGCCACGACCTCGACGCGAAGATCAACCGCCTGACGACGATTCCCACTCGCCGCGACCTGCGCACGCTCACTCGCATCGAGGTCTCGCTCGAGAAAAACGGGCGCTTTCTCATTGGCCGCAGCCTCAACATCTCGGCCACCGGTATGCTTCTGGAGCTCGATCGCGTTTTGCCGGGCGACGGTAAGCTACGCCTGCATTTTTATCTGCCCGGCGAGCCGACACCGTTGCAGATCGAGGCGGAAGTCTTACGCTCGGAGTTTGTCGGCACGATGGCCAAGTACGGATTGCATTTTGTCGAAGTCAATGATGAGGAGCGCGAGCGCATCGAGAAGTTCGTACGCCGCCTCCGTTCACGGGAGTTGATCTGATGACTACGAATCTCATCCGACGTATCGATGAAGCGGTGCTCATGACCGATCGCGGCGAGTACCTTCAGGCGCTGACGGCATTTCTCGAGATCTACGGCACCGAAGACTCGCCTCCGCTCAATTCGGCCAAGGCGGCCGCCGGTCTGTCGTACTTTGGCCTTTGCCTGGCGCTCGTGCAGAAGAAATACAAGGCGGCGGCCGATCTCTGCAAGCGGGCAATGGACCTCGAGTTCTATAACGGTGATCACTACGCGAACCTCGCCCGCGTGTACATGCTCGTCGGCAACCGGAAGAAGGCGGTCGAGACGGCTGACGCGGGACTGAAGATTGCGCCGGAAAATGATCTGTTGATGAAACTGCGCAGCGAGCTCGGAGTCCGTTCTCGTCCGACCGTTCCGTTTCTCGACCGCAGCCACCCGATCAACGTCAGCCTCGGCCAGGCAAAGCACGCCAAGAAACAAGGCGAGCGCGTGAAGCGAAAAAGGTAGTACCATTCGCCGATCCAAAATCGGCTTATGCCACGGCCACTTCGTGCGGTCCTGAGCGTCGTTCTCTTCTGGGCAGCCATCGGTTCTGCCCAGCAGGTCCCCCAGACGGCTCTGAATCAGATTCGTGCCCTCTTGCAAGAGAAAGCGGCGCGGACTCGCGTGCAGCAGAAGATCGGATCGCATCTGCTCTATGCCCAGAAGATGAAGCATGGCGTGCCGATCGCTGTGGGCATCGACCGGCTGGAAGTGTCGCTGCAAACCGATGCAGCGGACCGTGTGCTCGTCGACATCACGGCCGCGTTCTCCAAAGATCTCATCACGACGATCGAGGCGGCCGGTGGAACGATCGTCTACGCGGGACGGAACGCCAAATCGCTGCGCGCCTGGCTGCCGCTCGACAATGTCGACACGATCGCCGGGCGCGGAGGCGTCACTTTTATTCAGCCGGCGATTCCGGGCGCGGCGTCAGGCAGCGGCCACGGATTGAAAGCGCTGGCCCAAAATATTTCGGAGGGCGTGGTGGCGCACCGCGTCGACCAGGCGCGCTCCACGTATGGCGCCAGTGGTGCCGGCGTGAAGATCGGCGTGCTGTCGGACAGCGTCGAGTATCTGAGTGATCTTCAGTCTTCAGGCGATCTGCCGACCGTGACGGTCATTCCTGGCCAGAGCGGCAGTGGATTCAGCGAAGGGACCGCGATGCTGGAAATCGTCCATGATGTCGCGCCCGACGCGCAACTCTACTTCGCCACCGCACTCAACAGCCCTTCGAATTTCGCCGATAACATCGTCGCTCTACGCAATGCCGGGTGCGACATCATCGTCGACGATTTTCAGTACTTCAATGAATCGCCGTTCCAGGATGGCCCGATCGCTCAGGCCGTGAACACGGTTACCAGCGGCGGAGCGCTTTACTTATCGCATGCCGGGAATGAAGGCAGCGTGCTCAAGAACACGGCGGGCGTCTGGGAGGGAGATTTCGTCGACTCCGGAATGCCGATTCCCGGCATCGGCGGAGCGATTCATTTGTTCGCTACGGGAGCCAACTCGGATGCAATAACAGCAGCTTCAAACGGTTTTGTCGCGCTGTTCTGGTCCGACCCGCTCGGCGGATCCATCAATGATTATGACCTGTTCTTGCTCGACAGCAACGGCAACATTGTCGCGTCGTCGACGAGCACACAAAATGGCTCTCAGGATCCTTACGAATGGTTCTTCCACGGCACCAAAGGTCGCAAGATCGTGATTTCCAAGAACGGCGCGGCAGCGCCGCGGTTCCTTCATTTATTCACATGGCGGGGCCAACTGCAGTACTTCACCAATGGGGAGACGAAGGGCCATTCCTGCGCGGTCGACGCACTCGGCGTCGCCGCGGCAGCAGCTTCCAAACCGCCTGCACCCTTCAACAGCAGCTCGCCGGCAGAGTCGTTCACCTCCGATGGCCCTCGGAAAATGTTCTACAACGCGGATGGGACGCCAATTACACCGGACAATTTCCTAAGCAGCGGCGGTGCAATTCGTAACAAGCCGGATATCACAGCCGCCGATGGCGTGAGCACAGCGACACCTGGATTCAATCCGTTCTATGGCACATCGGCTGCTGCGCCGCACGCTGCGGCAATTGCCGCGCTCCTGAAGCAGGTGGCGCCGTCTGCGACGCCCGCGCAGATCAGGAACGCGCTGACATCGACTGCGACTGATATCGAAACGCCTGGATACGACATCACCACTGGTTTCGGAACCGTAGACGCAAATGCTGCCCTCGCGTCTCTCGGCGTGGTGCCGCAGCCATATCTCACGCTCGGCACGGTGATGGCGACGCCGACGATTGGTAATGCGGTGATCGATCCCGGCGATAACGTGAACCTCACGGTTTCACTTTCGAACGGCGGCGGCGCCAATGCCACCGTCGTTCAGGGAGTGCTCACGAGCTCGTCTCCGGACGTGACGATCAACAACTGGATGGCCTCCTTTTCGACCATTCCGTCGGGCGGCGCTGCGAGCAATGGCACGCCGTTCACCTTCACGTTCTCTTCGTCCGCGATGTGCGGGAGGACGATTCCCTTTTCACTCTCGGTGACATTTGCAGAGTCCCCAACTCCGCGACTGTTCAACTTCATCGTAGGTACGGGTGCACCTGCCACGCCGATCACGTTCAGCTACACCGGGCCGCCGGCCGCCATCCCAGACAACAATTCCGCCGGCGTGTCGGTGCCACTCACCGTCAGCGGTCTCTCCGGCGCCATCAAGAACATTCAATTCCGAATCGACGGTTCCTCATGTAGCACGGCTGTCGGTTCGGGAATCGATCACACTTGGGTCGGCGATCTGGTCATCGATCTCATATCGCCGACCGGAACAACGGTGAACTTGATCAGCGCCCTTACGAACGGTCGGGACAATAACAACGGCCACAATTTCTGCAACACGATGCTCGATGACTCCGGCTCGACGTCAGTGCAGGGACTGGGTCCTGGCAATGCGCCGTTCACCGGAACGTACCGTCCTGCCTTTCCGCTGTCGAAATTCGCCGGCGAGGACGCGAGTGGCACCTGGACTTTGCACGTCGTCGACATTGCCCAGGGGGACACAGGGTCCGTTCGCGCCTGGTCGTTGGTAATCACGCCGGCGACGTGCTGCCCGATTTTGACGGTCTCCCCATCGACTCTCCCCAATGCAGCAGCGGCCATTGCCTACAGCCAGACCATCAGCGCCTCGGGCGGAACCGCTCCATACACGTTCTCGCTTACGTTAGGCGCTCTGCCGCCTGGCTTGTCGTTATCTTCAACAGGAGTTCTCTCCGGCACACCGACAGTGACCGGCGCATTCTCCTTCACGATTACAGCGATCGACGCGAACGGCTGCATCGGCTCGCATGCCTACTCGATGAACGTGACCGCCGGCATCACGTTCTTCACGCCGGACCATGGCAACACGAACACGCGGGTCATGATCAACGGACTTGGCTTTACCGGCGCAAGCAGCGTGACGTTCAACGGTTCGGCAGCATCATTTACATTCCTTTCCGACACGCAGATTCGAGCCATCGTTCCGGCGAATGCGACAACCGGCAAGATCAACCTGACTACTCCGGCCGGAACGACCAGTAGCGCCACGAACTTCACGATCGTTGCGCAGACTACGCGTACGTTCGTTTCTACGCTGGGATCTGACGCCAATCCGTGCTACCCCACACTGCCGTGCCGCACCTTCAGTCGTGCGCTCGATGCGACGTTCTACGGCGGCGAGGTCATTGTCCTGAACTCTGGCGGATATGGTCCGGCAACGATTGATAAAGCAATCACCATCGCCGCGCCGGACGGTGTCTACGCCGGCCTTGTTGCCTCGGCAGGAGGGAACGGCGTGACGATCAGCGCCACACCAGGCGACGTCATCACCCTCAAGGGTCTGACGTTGAACGGTCTCGCCGGCGGTGGCGCGAACGGAATTCAGGTAAGTAACGGCGCTGCCGTGGAGCTCAGTAATCTCGTCATCAACGGCTTTGCCACTGGCATCAACGCCGGTGGAGCAGAGCGCGTTCATGTCTACGACTCCCTGATTCGCGGCTCGACCGTCACTGGAGTCGACGTCTCGGCGGCGTTTGTTGTCATGGATCAGATCCGGCTCGAGGACAACCTTCAGGCGATCGTCGCGCGGGACGGCGCACGCGTCGTGGTCCGTCGAAGCCAGATTTTCGGGAAGGGGAGCGGCGGTTCCGGCGTGATTGCCAGCAGCGTCACCGGCAGCGCGGAGATAACGCTGGAACGAGCCTCCATCTCCAATACAGGAACTGCACTGCAGGCTGGTGCGTCGGCGCAAAGCATCATTCGCGTTTCACGTTCGTTGATCACGGGCAACACGGTGGGTGTCTCGACAACGGGCGGTGGCGTAGTGGCCTCACTCGGCAACAACACACTCGATGGGAACGGCACTGAAGGTTCGTTCACCCTGCTCACGGCGAAATAAGGAGCTCATATGCACTCGCTTCGGACACTCTCGGCATCATTGGTTCTGCTGGCGCTTCCTTTGACCGCGCAAACAACGCGCACTTTTGTTTCGGCGCAGGTGGGAAACGATGCGAACTCGTGCGTTCCGACGGCACCCTGTCGCACGTTCGGACGGGCTATCAGTCTGACGCTGAGTGGCGGCGAGGTAATTGTTCTCGATTCTGGTGGTTACGGAAAATTCACCGTTAAACAGGCGATCACCATTCAGGCGCCGGCGGGCATCTATGCAGGCTGCACGGCGGACACTTGCGCAACCGTCACTGCTGCGCTGGGAGACACAGTGATTCTGCGTGGGCTGATCTTCCACGGTCTGGGAGTGTCGCAGAGCGGCATCCTCTTCAACACCGGAGCGGTGCTTCACGTCGAGAATTGCATCATCAACGGCTTTGGTGGAAACGGAATTGACGCCAATCTGAACGCCAGCCTGTTCGTAAATGACACGATGATCCGCAACGGAGGATCGGGCGGGATTTCCGTCGGCACAGGCGTGGCCTCGATCAATCGCTGCCGCATCGAAAAAAATGGTGGTACGGCCGTTCTCGCCCACGACAATGCTCATGTCACGGCCAGCGAGACAGTGGCGGCGGGAAACGGAGCCGCCGGTTTCGACGCGGAATCGAGCGCCACACTGGCCCTGGAAAACTGCATCTCCTCCGGAAACGGAACAGGCGTCGCTGTCGGCGCTGGAGCGACGACGCGCGTGTCGAATTCCGTGGTCACGAATAACACTACTGGACTGTTCACTGGCGGCGGTTCTCTCTTGACACGTGTGAACAATATGGTCGAGGGAAATGGCGACAACGGCAGCTTCAACGGGACGATCCTGGCGAAGTGACTGTCAGGTTGTGTAGTCCCTCGCCAGCTCCTTTGGATCGACGCCGAAGTGATAACGCGCGATGATCCACCAGTTGATGGCCGCGGTGCGGAACAATCCCTTCTGAAGAAAACGGCGGCCGGAGGTGGTCACGGCCAGCGGCAGGATGCGCGTGCGACCTGACTTTTTCATGCGCTGCGCGAGGTCGTAATCTTCCATGATTGGGATGTCTCGAAAGCCACCGCTGTCGAGAAAAGTTGAGCGGGCGATGAACTGCGCCTGATCACCCCAAGGCGCGCGCGTGATCGCGCTGCGCAAATTGATCATCTTCTCCGCCACGCGCAGCTTGCGGTCCGGCTCTGCGAAATGAATCCGAAAACCGCCGAACACGATTTCGGTCAATGCCTCTTGCACGGCCCTGACGCCTCCCGCCGGCAAACGCGAGTCGGCATGTAGAAAGATCAGAAACGGATTCGCTGCTGCCTCCGCGCCGCGATTCAATTGCCGCGCGCGCATCGGGTCGCTCAGGATCACCCGCGCTCCCGCTGCGGTCGCGAATCGCGCTGTGCGATCGCTGCTCCCGCCGTCGACGACAATCACCTCCGCCGCACCGGACTCCCGTGCCGATGTCGTCGCGCCGGTGATCCACTCCTCTTCGTTGAGCGCAGGAATGATCACCGAGACGGCCATTTCGGCGATGATAATCGTTGGCCGATGGCCGTTGGCGGTTGGCCGAGGCGGCAAAGACGGCCAACGGCCAACGGCGAACGGCCAACATGAATTGCTACATCCTGATCGGAGGCGGCTCGAAACGCATGGGCCGCTCAAAAGCCGATCTGCCCTTTGCCGGATCGACGTTCCTGCAGCGCATCATCGCCGCTGCCGAGCCGGTGTTCGACGCCGTGATCGCCGTGCAGCGGGCGGGCGGGGAAGCGGCGGACGCGCTGCGCACGATTTACGAGCCGCGGCACGACCTGCAGGCGCCCGTGTTTGGCCTCTGGCGGGCATTGCTGGATGCCCCGTCACGGTGCTTCGTGCTGGCAATCGACTATCCTCTTCTGACATCGGATGTGCTGCAGTACCTCGCCGGCCGCGTTTCGCAATCGAAGGCGGCGATGGTAGTGCCGCGCTGGAATGGCAAATTGCAGATGCTTTGTGCCGGCTATTCGCCAACGCTCTTGCCGACCTTCGAGCCGCGGATCGCGTCCGGTCAGCTCAATCTGCACGGCCTAACAGACGATCTGGAGATCATTGAAGAGGACGAATTGCGCGCGCGATTTTCCGGTGAGCCGCTGATGAATGTGAATACCCCGGAGGAGCTCGAGGAGGCGGAGAGGCTGGTATGAGCAAAGACTTTTCTCATTTCGATGAGACCGGCGGCATCTCGATGGTCGATGTCGCTTCAAAGCGCAGTACGCATCGCGAGGCGGTTGCCGTGGCGACGGTGCGCATGAAGCCAGCAACGCTGGCCAAGCTGATCGAACAGGCGCTCCCAAAAGGTGATGTGCTGACCACGGCGAAAGTTGACGGCGTGCTCGCGGCCAAGGCCACTCCGACGCTCATCCCACTGACACATCCCGTCCCTCTCAACTCTATCGACATCACCTTCGATATCGACCGCCAGGGCGGAACGATCGAGATTCGCTCGATCGTGCGCTGCGACTGGCGCACGGGCGTGGAGATGGAGGCCTTGACGGCCTGCGCCGTGGCGGCACTAACCATCTACGACATGTGCAAGAGCGCGGAGAAGGGAATTACCATCGAAATGTTACAACTGGTGCGCAAATCGGGTGGAAAATCGGGCTTGTGGGAGCGCTGATTCGTTGGCTCGCGATCGCGCTTGTTCCGCTTGCCGCGGCCGCGCAGGTTCATGAAAACGTCACCGTCGAGCTCATTGAAGTTCCGGTGTACGTGTTCGGGCCCGATGGCCAGCCGATCCGCGGCCTAACAAAGGAGAATTTCGAGCTGCGCGTGAACCGGCGGCAGCAGCCGATCGAATATTTCGACGCCATCGATTTTGCCGTTACGCCGGCTACGAAGTCGGAGCCGCGGCCGCAGCGCGAGCGGCGCCTTTACCTGCTGCTGTTCGATCAGCTTTACTCGGCGCCGCCACGACTGGCGCGCGCTCAACGGGCGGCCGATTTCATGATTGGGCATTCCAATCCGTCGACCGATCTGTTCGCGGTCGCCACCTACACGTCGAACAAAGGAGTGCAGTTCGCCACGCCCTTTCTATCTGATCGTGTGGCCATCCGCCGCGCAGTCAGAACGCTCTCCGTGAGCAGCGCTCGCGATCCGTTCGCTTTGGCGATTTCGCCCGCAGAGCGGATGACCTGGGACGAAAAACCAGACGACCTCGGCCTCATCAAGACAGGCAAATACGACTCGGAAACAGAAGAAACAATTCGCGGAGGCATGGCCAATCAGGAGATGCAGGTTCAGCCCTCCAGGTACGCGATCGAAGATCTGCTGGCGAACTTTGGCGATCTCGCGAAGCGGCTCTCACAACTCGAAGGTCAGAAGCATGTCCTTCTCTTATCCGAGGGTTTTCAGTCACCGCTGATTCATGGGGGAGACGATCCTGTCGGCAAGAACAAACCCGGCCTCGATGCGCGAAGTTTTCGGACACTGAATGAAATGTTCAATGAGTTCCGCGCGGCAGGAGTTTTTCTCGATGCCGTCGATATCGCCGGTATGCATCACACTCCCAACACGCCGTTCGACAACGACAGTCTGCAATTCCTCGCGCACAATACCGGCGGCGAATTCGTGCACAACCAAAACGATCTCGCCAATGCAGTCACCGATCTGACGAACGCGCAGCAGGTCGTGTACGTGCTGGCCTTCAATCGGCACGATGCGCGCGGCGGATCGATCGATGTGCGCGTGCACGGCATTCCACGCGGATCGCGCGTTTCATTCCGACAGGGTTTTGGCGCGGCGGAGCGGAACAAGGAAGTCGATCCGTTACAACTCGCCGACATCTTGATCAATGACGTACCGCAAAGCGGTTTAAATCTTCGAATCAGCGCTTCACCCACCGAATTGGCAGTCGAATTGCCGCGCGAGGAGATCGTGCCGCAGCTCGTGGAAAAGACTCCGGCAGTCGAGATGATCATCTATGTCTTCGACGCGAAAGGCTCTGCAGTTGTTGCCGGAGAAAAAACGATCACGTTCGACGCTGCTGAGCGGGCGAGGAAAGAGCCAATCGTCATTCGAAGACGTCTCGATCTTCCCTCCGGCCAT
>QHVY01000091.1 GCA_003223695.1 Acidobacteriota bacterium | reverse complement strand
CTGAACGAGCGCAATCTGCTGTTCGCTCAGGCACTCATTGCGCACGAGCTGATTCCCGGTCATCATTTTCAAATCGCGCGTCAGGAGGAAAACGATCAGCTCCTGCCATTTCGCCGCGAGCACTTCGACACCGCATACATCGAAGGCTGGGGTGAATACGCCGCCGCCCTCGGCAACGAAATGGGTCTGTATGACGATCCGTACGATCGCTACGGCCGGCTGATGATGGATATGCTGCTTTCCGTTCGCCTAGTCGTCGATACAGGCATGAATGCGATGGGCTGGTCACGCGAACGCGCCGCGGATTTCATGCGCGACAACACGCTGCTGTCGGACACGGAGATCGCAACCGAGACGCTGCGCTACGCAGTCGATATGCCCGCGCAAGCTCTGGCCTACAAAATCGGCAGCTTGAAGATGCTCGAGCTGCGCCGCAACGCGCAGCAGCAGCTCGGGCCGCGCTTTGACGTGCGGCAGTTTCACGAATGGATCATCGGGAGCGGTTCGATGCCTCTGCCGGTTCTCGAACAGCACGCCGCGGACGAGATGAAGCGTTGACGAGCCGCTTGAGCGTGAGCGCATTGTTCACCGCGTAGGCTGAGTCATCATTGTCGAAGTAGACATAGACAGCATCGAGCGTGCGCCGCCACTCCTCGATGCGGCGTGCCCAATTTTCGAGCTGGGCGTCACTGTAACTTCCCTGATACTTGGATTGCGTCGGGCCGTGCAAACGAACGTACGTCTCACCTCAGGACTGAGGACTCAGGACTGAGTCCCACCCGTCTCAGTCCTCAGTCCTCAGTACTCAGTCCTGTCCCTTGGCGGAAGCTGCCACAGAACGGGTCCGAGTTTGCGGCCGAGGAGTTGAGCGAGTGGGATGAAGTTGGAGATGCCGCGCTCGGCGTCCTTCAACTTGACCATGTGCGTCAGGAAACGACTTCCTTTCACAGCGAAGACAAAATTCGATGGCGCGGCGGAGCGCCACGCTTCAAAGGATGATTCTTTCGGCAGGTGATAGAACGTGTTGTTCAGCTCGACCGTATCGAAATCGCGCACGTAGTGCTCGAGCATCGCTGCAGGCCTGATGTCTTTGGGATAGTAGCGGCCGATCCAGTGCTTGTAGTGCCAGCCGGACGTGCCGATGCGGACTTGCGCCATAAAAAGGGCCGGACCCGTGGCCCGGCCCCGAAGAAAACTTACTTGCCGCCTTTTACGGTCGCTGGCGCGGCGCTGCTTACATTCGTGACGAGAATGTTCCCGGTCGAGCCAGTCTCAATTCGGATTCCACTCGCGATGGTTCCGGTCGCCGTCGCTGTACGATGGTCGGCACTCTGGTCGCTGTGGCAGTCAGCGCAGGGTTGCCGGTCGTCGCGACGAGTGGCGCATTCGCTGTCGTGGCAGTCAGCGCCGCATTCGTCCCCGCGGCCGTCATCGTCGATGCCGCCGTTGTCGGCACCGCCGGCGTCACTGTGGTCGTTCCGCTTGGCGTGGTGCTGATCGTGACGGCAGTCGATCCGACAGTTCCGCTGACGCCCGTCAACGCGGCCTGTACTCCGGTGTCAACGCCGAACACTGCACCAGTCGCCGGCATCGGGCCAGAACTGATCGAAGAGTTCACCGTCACCTGTGGATTCGCAATTAACGCCGGCGACACAAACTGGCCGGTGGCCACGGTCACTCCAGCGCCGTAACCGCCCGGATCCGCGGGTCCAAGAACGATGCCGCGATAACCCCGTTCAGCGGCGAGGTTCGCCAGCGCGTCAACGTCAACGCGAGACGATCCGACGTACGTGAACGAGCTCGCCATCGGCGGCGTGCCTGCGTTGCCGGACGAAGAGCCATACGTCGAGCTGTGATCGACAGAGTTTTGCGTCGGCGTCAGCATCGTCGGCTGTCCGTTGCCTGCGTATTGATTGCTCGTGCACCCGAGAAACGCGAGGGTGAGCGCGAGAGAAGTGACCGCTAGCCAGCCACGTCTCCCAATTGATTTCGTTGTTGCCTTGCGCATATGACCTCCTATCGGTTGATCGCAAGTCTGAGTTATTTTGAGCAATTGCTGTGCCCTAGCGGACACACAGCAAGCAACTCTAGCGGCGACCTTTAAGGCAGCCTCAGCGGAATCGGCGTAATGCTGACTGCGCTGCCAAATAGCCGCACATGCCGTGCACGCCGGCGGAAGGGGGCGTTGAGCTGGACGCGAGAAAGATGCGCGGGTTCGGCGTCGCATATGGATCAAGCTTCAGAAACGGACGCGTGATGATTTGCGACAGCGTGTTCGCGCCGCCGCCGATATCGCCGCCGATCAGATTCGCGTTGTGCGTTTGCAATTGCGCAGTATTCATCGTGTGCCGCGCGAGAATGCGATCGCGGAAACCGGGCGCGAAACGCTCGACCTGACGCTCGATGATGTCGGTCATGTCTTCGATCGATCCATTGGGCACGTGGCAGTATCCCCACGCCGTGTGCTTCCCGACCGGCGCGCGCGTGGGATCGAAGAGCGACTGCTGTGCGATCAGCACAAAAGGCGGATTTGTGTTTCGACCGCGCCAGATTTCTGCTTCGTGTCGCGCGATCTCTTCAAATGTGCCGCCGAGGTGAACGGTGGCGGCGCCGGCGCATTCGGCGGCGCGCCAGGGAATCGGAGCGTCGAGCGCCCAATCGATTTTGAAGATCCCTGGACCGTAGCGAAATCGTTCGAGGCGGCGGAGGAAATGGCGCGGCAGAGCATCGCCCGCAATCGTCGCCAACTGCCTCGGCGTCACATCGAACAACACCACTCGGCTCGCCGGAATGTCGCGCATCGATCTCACCGGCGTTGACGTGCGAATCTCTCCCCCAAACGATCGCAAAAGCTGCGCGAGCGCATCGGCAATCGCCTGCGATCCACTCTTCGCAAACGGCCAGCCGGTGATGTGCCCGGTCGCTAAAAACACGATTCCAAACGATGCCGTTGCAGCTTGGTCGAGCGGAACGATTGAATGCGCAGCGCACCCCGCGAGCAGCGCACGCGCCTCATTCGTGCGAAAGCGTCTGGCGACCGCTGTCGCCGAGCGAAGGGCGTGAATGCCAAATCGCGCGAGCAGAAGCGGGTGGCGCGTGAAGATGCGAATCGGCCGGAGGATTTCTGAGAAAAGCACGTCTGCTGCGTCGACGAGCGGGAGGATGAGCTTTTTATATTCAGGAGCGTCGGCTCCCAGTCGCGACGCCGTCGCGTCGAGCGAACGTTCGAGAATCGCAGCGGTGCCATCGTCGAGCGGATGGGCGATCGCGAATTTCGGTTCAATCCAATCGACATCGAGTTTCAATTCGCGAAAGAACGGCGAGATCACGGCCATTGGATGGATCGCCGAGCAGATGTCGTGACGAAATCCGGGCAGCGTCAATTCGGCAGTGCGCGCGCCGCCGCCGATCGTATCGCTCGCTTCCAGAACGAGTACGGACAATCCCTCGCGCGCCAGCGCGACCGCCGCGGAGAGACCATTCGGCCCCGCACCGACGACAACGGCATCGAGCTCGGCCACGGCGATCTCATATCACGAGTACACATCGTTTCGGCGATGTGCCACAGTACGTCGCGTGTGGGGGTTAGCAAGCGGTTGTCATGCATAAGAACACGAAGCTCATGCTCCAAGTCGGTTGCGCTGTCGGAATCGGCGGTCTGGTCCTGCTTTACGTTGCCGGTCGGATCGGATGGACACTACCCGGCCACGCGACCAGCGATGGAGCTTTTGAATACTCTTCAGGTAAGAGATCATCCTGAGCTACGGAGTGACGTGTGGGGGCATGAATTGCGCTACGAGTCGCAGGCGTATCCAGACTGCGGATTTTTCATTGCGAGCCCCGGAGATCGTGGCGTGTATGAAAAACGCGACTTCAATTCATTCAAACCGGCCGCTCTCTCCTTTATGCAACATCCCAATCTTGTGTACAGCGAGAAGGGCTGGATTCAGTATGTCGAAGGGTACGAAAACCGGAGTCCGGCGCGTTGACGTCGTCGTTTGAACTCGAAGATGCTACCGTATGCCTCACCGTGCGGGGTTAGCTCAGCGGTAGAGCATCTGCCTTACAAGCAGGGGGTCACTGGTTCGAATCCGGTACCCCGCACCACAAGTTGATCTTCACGCTTCTTCCCGAAACATTCGCGATCGTGCGGTTAGGCGCGAACGACGCTACGCCGCGATGGGCCGAAGGCGGCTCGTTCGCGTCGATCACGCGGACGGCCGACGAGCTCTCGATCGTCTGCCGAGAGTCATCTGTGCCGGCCGGCACGCACGCCGATCGCGGCTGGCAGTGCCTGAGACTGGAAGGACCGATTCCGCTGGACACGGTCGGTGTGGCCTCCGAATTCACCTCGATCTTGGCGAAAGCGGGCGTGAGCGTGTTTCCGGTCGCCACCTACGACACCGATTACGTTCTCGTGAAAAGTGATCGTCTGGTGAGAGCCGAAGACGCCCTGCGCTCCGCGGGACACTCGATCAGACAGTAGAATGTGCGGTCATGTTAGAGCGCGCCGCGATTTCCCGGCGATCCTTCGCCGATGACGTACAGTACGGCCTAACGCAGCCGCAGAAGGAGCTGCAGCCGTGGTACTTCTACGATGGGCTCGGCTCTGCGCTCTTTGCTGCGATTTGCGAGCTGCCCGAGTACTACCTCACGCGCGCGGAGACCGAGATTCTTCAGCGCAACGCTTCGGCCATCGTAGGCGCGTTTGGCACGGTCGATCGCGTCATCGAGCTGGGTAGTGGCGACGGCCGCAAAACGCGGCTCCTCCTCGAGCCGATCGCGAAACCCTTCACGTACGTCCCGATCGACGTCGACGCCTCAGTGCTCGAAGCAAGCGCGCGCGATTTGCTGTCGAGCTTCCCAGCGATGCACGTCGACGCGATCTGCGCCGACTACCGCGAGATCGCGACGCTCATTGCACCCGCGCCGCACACCGTAGTGCTGTTTCTCGGCTCCAGCATCGGCAACCTCGACCCCGCCTCGGCGGCGGCGATGTTTCGCCAGGTTCGCAGCATCCTCACTCCCGGCAACTCCATCTTCCTCGGCGCCGACCTTCAGAAATCGAAGGAAATCATCGAGCCGGCATATAACGACTCGCTCGGCGTCACCGCGTCGTTCAACTTGAATCTCCTCGCGCGAATCAATCGTGAGCTCGGCGGACGCTTCGATCTCGCGAGTTTCGAACATCGCGCCTTCTTCAATGAGCGCGAAAGCAGAATCGAGATGCATCTCGTCAGCCGGCGGAAGCAATCCGTGGCTATTGATGGGCTGCAAATGAATGTCGAATTCGAAGAGGGCGAAACGATCCACACCGAGAACTCGTACAAATATAGAGAGTCCGATCTGCAGATGCTGGCGCGTGAAAGCGGATTCGAAATCGACCAGATCTGGACCGATTCGCGCAACTGGTTCGCGGATGCGCTCCTAGTTGCCCGCTGATTTTTCACCACAGAGAGCACAGAGCACACAAAGAACTCCTCCGTGCTCTCTGTGTGCTCTGTGGTGAATGAGAATGCAGGGCTACGAAACCGGGTTTGTTATCATTCGACGCCTTGTGCCGGGGTAGCTCAGTTGGTTAGAGCACCAGATTGTGGATCTGGGGGTCGCCGGTTCGAAGCCGGCCCCCGGTACCATTAGCGCGTTTGCCCGAAACCGTCCAACCACGCCTCTCCCGCGGACTGCGCGATCTCCTGCCTGACCAGATGCTGGCGCGGCAGGAGATGATCGACATCATCCGGCGCGTCTACGAGCTCTACGGATTTGTTCCGCTGAATACTCCGGCCATCGAGTTTCTCGACGTCCTCTCTGGAACTGCCGGGCAGGAAACGCAGCAGTCGCTCTTCCGCGTGACGAATCCGGAGCAGGAGGAGCTCGCTCTTCGCTTCGATCTCACGGTGCCGCTGGCGCGTGTGATCGCTCAATATCCCGACTTGCCGCGGCCATTTCGGCGCTATCAGGTGTCGTCGGTTTGGCGCGCCGACAAGCCGGACAAAGGACGTTTTCGCGAGTTCACACAGTTCGATCTCGACTCTGTGGGAACCGAATCGGAGATCGCCGACACCGAAATCCTTGCAGCGATGTGCGACACGCTCTCGGCGTTGCGCATCGACCGCTACCTCGTCCGCTTCTCCAGCCGCACCGTGCTGAACCTTCTGCTCAATTTCGCGAACATCCCGCAGCAACGATCAGCCGAAGTATTTCGCGTGCTCGACAAACTCGACAAAGCGGGCGTCGAGAAAGTTCGCCTGGAGCTGATGCAAGGTTACAAAGACGAATCGGGAGATTTCATCCGGGGGCTCGAGCTCCAGCAGGAGCAAGTCGATCGCATCGAACGATTCCTGGCCATCAAGTCCGACTCGCGGAAAGAGGTTCTGCAGCGCGTACGCGATCTTTTCGGCCCGTCGGCAGAAATCGATGCTGTCGAGCGCATTTCCGATCACCTCTACGCACTCGGATACGCCGACAATCGCGTGGCGATCGATTTGTCGATTGCACGTGGACTCGCCTACTACACTGGGCCGGTGTTCGAGGCGGTCCTCCTCGATGCGCCACAATTCGGATCGGTTTTTGGAGGCGGACGGTACGACAATCTCGTCATGCGTTTTCTCGGCGAACGGATTCCTGCAGTTGGTGCATCGATGGGTGTCGATCGTCTCCTCGCCGCCCTCGCCTACCTCGGCACAATCGGTAACGAGAAATCGACCGCGCGAGTATTGATTACGAACATGGATCCAGCGCTCACGAACGACTACCTCCAGATCGCGTGGGAGCTTCGGCGAGCGTCGATTCCGACGGAGCTGTACATCGGCACTGCGAAGCAGCTTGGAAAACAGCTCAAGTACGCCGATCAGTACGAGATCCCGCTGGCGATCCTCTACGGTTCGAATGAGAAGAGCGCGGGCGAGGTGACCGTCAAGAACATGGCGGTTGGGCGCGCGAAATCGGCGAAGCTCGGTGACCGCAACGCCTGGCTCGCCGAACGGCCGGGACAGACGACGATTCCTCGTGGGCAACTCATTGACGGAATCCGCAGATTACTCGCTGAACTGGAAAGGACGTCATCCTGAGCTCGGAAATGACACTGAACGTCGTGGCAGCGGTGATGAATGAGTGCCGGCTGTCGCCCCGAGCGTTAGCGAGGGGTCTTGAGGGGTGGGGACGCGGATACTTGAGCGCCGCCCTCCCGCCCGGCCCCCTCGCTGACGCTCGGGGTGACAGACATACCGCACGACAGTTCATTACAAGCCTGCCTCACTCATTGAGATCCTTCGCTCCGCTCAGGATGACGCAGCCATGATCACTCTCGATGGCCATTCCCTGACCATCGAGCAACTGGCGCAGATTGCGCGCGATCCTTCCGTTCACGTCGGCCGCGACGCAGTGGCGAACGAGCGCGTGGCGAGAGCTGAAGCTCTCATTATGAGAATCGTGGATAAATATCGCCGATCGGGCGAGCGCACGTACGGCGTCACGACCGGATTCGGAGAATTCAAAGACAAGAACATTCCGCCCGAGGATCTGGAGCAACTCCAGCGCAACGTTCTCCTTTCACACTCGGTCGGGATATGCGGCGACAACGCCTACTTCGACGCGGAAGTCGTTCGGGCGGCACTGGTCACCCGACTGAATGCCTTCCTGTTAGGCCATTCCGGAGTGCGGCGGACGATGGTCGACATCGTCGAGGCGATGATCAATCGCGGCGTCGTGCCGCTCGTTCCGCTGAAAGGCTCCGTAGGCGCGAGTGGCGATCTCTGTCCGCTCGCTCACACGTTCGCCACTTTGCTTGGCGTCGGAGAGTTTTTCATAGTGGAGGACAGACAATCCTGTCTGTCCGGACAGGCAAGATTGCCTGTCCTCCACGCTTCAGAGCTTCCGTCGGTTCTCGGATTCGATGCAGAGGTGATGAAGCCGACGTTCAAGGAAGGCCTGGCGCTGGTCAACGGCGTCAATTACTCCGCGGCGATGCTCGCGTTAGGCGTATTCGACGGGGAGCATCTCGCGGAAATGGCCGACACCGCCGCGTCGATGACGCTCGAAGCTATGTGCGGCTGCGAGCGCGCGCTCGATCACAAAGTTCATGAGGCGCGTGGGCATCCTGGACAGATCCGCAGCGCTGCTCGCATGCGCGAGCTGATCGAGGGGAGCCATCTCATCGAGAGCGCGAAAGCAGTGCAGGATCCATATTCGATTCGCTGCGCGCCGCAGGTGCACGGCGCCAGCCGCGATGCGATCGGTTTCGCGCGCGCGACTGCGGAACGCGAGATCAACGCCGCGACCGACAATCCGCTTTTCTTTCCCGATGAAAGTGACGTGGCATATTCGGCGGGCAATTTTCATGGACAGCCGATCGCCATCGCCGCCGATCTGTTGACGATCGCTCTGGCGGAGCTGGCGAGCATCTCCGAGCGCCGCATCGCCATGATGCTCGATGGCAACCACAACCGCCGATTGCCGCAAAATCTCACGACGCGGCCGGGCGTTCATTCCGGCCTCATGATCGCGCAGTACACGGCGGCGTCGCTGGTCTCCGAAAACAAAGTTCTGTCACATCCGGCGTCGGTCGATTCGATTCCTACATCGGCGAATGCGGAGGATCACGTTTCGATGTCGACTCATGCCGCGCGAAAAATGCGCACCGTGCTGCGAAATGCAGAGGATGTGCTGGCGATCGAGTTTCTCGTCGTGGCTCAGGCGCTCGATTGGCGAATCGGAATGGCCATGGATCCCCTCGCTCCTCGGCGCGAAATGTCGGTGGCCGAGGCGGACGAACAGGCGCGGAAATTCGAATCAGTTCAACCGAACAAAGTTGCTGAAGGCGTGGCACCCAACCTTCGCGAGCTGTATCTTCGCGTCCGCAAGGTCTCTCCGCCAGTCGTGCGCGATCGCGCACTCAGCGATGATGTTTCGCGCGTTCGCGAGGAGCTGTTTAGTGTGAGGGCCGGCTTCAGCCGGCCGACCGGCTAAAGCCGGTCCGCACACTCAGTGCTGGAACGCGTACGAGACCTTGACGAACGCCGAGCGGTTCAGCGGCTGGAAATTCGCCTCTTCGGCGGTCACGCCGCGCAGATCGCCGTAGCCGACATAGAGAACGGTCTGCCAGTTGACTTTGTAGGCGAATAGAAGCTGCGACGCCAATGAGCCGCTGTGCTGATTGACATCGAATGTGTAGAGCGCCTGCGACCGATTGGTGCGCTGATTCTGCACGATCGTGCGCAGAAACATTTTCGAGTTGAACGTGTAGGTCGCGCGAACGCGCTCGAACTGCGAGGTAAACAGACGCCTGCTGCTCTCACCGATCCACTGAATGGCACCGCTGAAATTGAGCTCGAGATGGTTCGTCGGGCGAATCACGGCAAACGGCTCGATATTGGCGCCGCGGCCGAGGCGGATGTTGGCGAAGTCGACTTGCTGGCCGATCCAACCGCTAAAACCCAATTGTGTAATGGTTTTATTGATTGAAAATTGCTCATTGTAAACAATACGATGTGTCTGGAAGAGCCGGTCGCCGGCGCGAAATGTTTCGTACGCATAGCGCCACCTGCTAAATGATTGGTATTTGCCATCAGCTCCGAAGCCGAACGAGAACAGGCGATACAACTGCGATCCATCCTGCAACGAGTCATATTCCGAGAACTCGTACAGCCGTACCCGACTGAAAAATCCGGTTTTCGGATAGACCGTATGGCCTAACTCCTCATAATTCGCGCGATATCCCACTTGGGGCACGAAGCCGATGTCGGCGCGGAACTTGTCTCCGTAGTCTTTGTTGTCGAGGAAGAAGTCCCAGGTGCGGGTTTGAAATTGATACCAGCCATCGAATGCTGACGAACGCAGTTTCTGTCCGTTCCACTCTGCGGCGAGATCGGTGCGATTCGGAGTGCGGCTGTCGCTGATCAGAAACTGTGCGGTGATGGTGTGCCGGTCATTCTTCCACTGAAAGTCGGGACCGAAGACGCGGTTATAGCCGCCACCGTTGATTTCGCGATCGGTCGTGAGGAAGCTGATAAATGATTTTCCGAAATCGTGCCGCACGCGAAAGATCCCGTTCTTCGAGGAGAAGTCCTGCGGCGCGAAATCGGAGCCCAGCGGCCCGGGCAAAATCACCGATCCGCCGCCTCGGTCCTGCGACACCAGGATCGTGTACGCGTTCTCGCCAATCTTGCCCGTGCTTCTAAGGCCCCATCGCGGCGAGGTGATCGTGCGCGTGTAGACCGCCTGCACCGGCGTGTTGAAGAGCTCATTTCCTTCCAGGAAGAACGGCCGTTTCTCTGGAAAGAAGATTGCGAAGCGGGCATTCGTGGAGATCACGGCGGTATCCGACTCGATCTGCGAGAAATCGGGATTGACCGTCGCGTCGATCGCAGTATCACGGCTCGGCGTCCATTTCAGATCGACGCCGGCATTGTTCTTTAGCGGCCGAGTGACGATCGGCGTTCCGAGGCCGTCGCGGGTTTCGCCGATCGATTGCTCGTTCAGATAAGGCGCTGTGATGATATGGCCGGCAGGTGGCAGATCGTGCAGCCCGACCAATTTGGTTTCATTGCAAATGAAGCAGTTCGATCCGCGAGGAAGCTTGTTGGCAAACATCTGGTAGCGGCGATCGCGCGGCCAGTTGCGATAGAGCATGATGCCAAATTCGGGAGTGGAGCCCTTGTAGCGCAGCGTGGAGAATGGAATGCGGATCTCGAGCGTCCATCCATTTGCATTGATCTTCGTTGCTGAGTCCCAGTAGCAATCGGGGGACGAGTCTTCGTTTCCCGTCGTGTCATCGCTGACCGAGTCGTATTGAATGTTGCGCGGATTGACGAGAAAGAGAATCGCCGTCTTGCCATCGTTGCGGGTGTCGAGAATCACGCCCCCGTAATCGTCAGTGTTGCCTCCGATGTGATCACGATCGTTGTACGGACCCTGAATCTTCGATGGCTCGGGATCGAAAAACTGAAAGCCGGCGTAGAAAAAATGATCGTCGTACGTGAGATAGCCGACGCTTTTCACCTTCGGCTCGACGTTCTCGCCAGGGTTTGTCTCGTACCACTGATCGATGCGCGTCGCCTTCTGCCATCCCGGATCAGAGAGATCGCCATGGATGGTGATCGGTCCTGATGCTCGGGAGATCTCGATCGGCGGATCGGCGGCGCACAGCGGAGCCGCCGCGGCGAATGCCAGGAGCACGTAGACAATTTGCCGCACCGCAACCTGATACGTTCGTGCGGACGAAAGGTTAGCCGAGATCGACGAAAAGTTACGTAAAACGTGGCGCCGGCTCTCAGCCGGCGCGAACCGGCTGAGAGCCGGTTCTAGTTTACGCCGCTTTTTTCGCCGCCGCGCTCTGCTGCGGCTCGCTGTAGAGCTGCAGCGCTTTCTCGAGGATCAGGTCGGGGCGCGGCTTTACCTCTTTCGTGTCGCCGCGCAGCGACTGCGCGGTCAGGTCGACGACCACATCCGGCTTCACGCCGCCTTCTTTGATCGGCTTCAGCTCGGGCGTGGTGTAGTGGGCGACGGTCATCATCACTCCGCCGCCGCTCGGCAAGGCGATGAACTTCTGCACGATCGCCTTTCCGTAGGTATTCACGCCAACGATTTTTCCTCGGCTGTTGCCGTGAATCGCCGCGGCGAAAATCTCCGCGCCCGACGCCGTCGAATTGTCCGTGAGCACTTCCACGTCGCCGTCGTAGTCGGTGCTGCGGTCAGCCTGCCAGCGTTTGTTGTCGGCATGACGTCCCTCGACCGAGGTGATGAGGCCGCTGGTGAGGAGCTCGTCGGCGCTGGTGATCGCCTCATCGACCTCGCCGCCAGCGTTTCCGCGCACGTCGATGATCAGCTTGCGATCGCCGCTCTTCCGGACATTCTCGAGCGCGCTCTTGAGTTGTTGTGCCGTCCCCTTCTCAAAATATGGGATCTTGATGTAGTCGATGCTGCCGAATTTCTGGGTGCTCAGCGCGAGAGGATGGTAGTTCGCCTGCTGGATCGTGAACTCGTCTCTCTTCGTCTGACCACCGCGCAGCACCTGCAACTGCACCGCTTTCGCGCTGTGCAGCGCATTGCGCACCTGCCACACGGCCATCTTCTGCGTCGCCTTGCCGTCGACTTTCTCGATGAAGTCGCCGCGTTCGATGCCCGCCTTGGCAGCGGGTGAGCCTGGGATTGCATACGTCCGGTACACAGCCATCTGCGCCGGCGGCACGTAGTAGCTGAACTCGTCGATCGCATCGGTGACGCCGGAAAACGCTCCGTCCATCAATTGATCGGATGACACCGCCTCCACATAATTGTTCCTCACCAGATCGAAGACCTCAGTGAAGATGCTGAGGTAGCGAAATACGTTGTTCCTTTGCGTCGCCTGACCGAAAAGCGCGCCGCCGATGAGGGAGAACACAACGGCCACCGAGATCGCGAAAAATGCAGCTTTTTTCTTACTCATTATCGTAACCATTTCTGCGGATCCTCAGGCTTATTGTCCTGCCGGATCTCGAAGTAGAGATAACCCAATTGCGCCTCTTCCGACTCGCCCACGCCTGCAATCGCCTGTCCAGCGCGCACTTTGTCACCGACCGCCACCGAGGGCGATTTTAGGTTTCCGTACAGCGAGAAGACGCGATTGCCGTGGTCGAGGATGATCAAATTACCGTATCCCTTGAACCACTGGGAAAATAGAACTGTTCCCGGAAAGATGGAGCGGACCTCCGTGCCGGCCGCTGCGGCGATTTTCAGGCCATTATTGAAGGTGACCGTCGAAAACTTCGGCTCAACTTGCCGCCCAAACGTTTCGATGACTTTTCCATCGACCGGCCAGCTCAGCGCCCCCTGGACACTGCGGATGTCCGCCTCCACCGGCGCGCCGGCATTCTGACTGGAGAGGACATCGATGAGATGCTCCAGCCGCTTCGCCTTCTCCTCCAGATTTGCGATCTGCTGCTCCGACTGCGCAGACTGGTGATGCAGCGCGGCCACCAGTTGCTCTTTCCGCGCATGCGTTGCCGCGACCGCCTCCTGCCGCTGCTGCACAATCTTCCGCGCGTCGGCCACGCTCCGCTGACGCACGGCGAGAGCAGCGTAGTCCTCGCGAAGCTGCTGACGATTGGCATCAAAGAGTGCGATCGTGCGAGCATCGCGAGAGGCGAGATACGTCAGCATCGACACCGCCTGCAGCGGATCCCGCTTTGCGGGATCGTCGATCGACAGCAGCAGGCGCACGTAACTCAGTCGCCCCAACCGATAAAGCGCAGCGAGCCGCTTGCGCAAAAAATCTTTTTGCTGCGCAATGCGATTCGTGAGCGACGCAATGTCGCCCTCGATCTTGTGCTGCTGCTGCTCGAGATCCGATTCAATTCGCCTGGCGATCTCCAGCTCCCGCGTGCGGATGTCGAGCTCGATGCCCACTTCCTCCAGCTCGCGCTCCGCTGTCTGAGTCTGCGTGCGCACATCGTCGAGCTTCTGCCGCAAGCGGGTAATCTCGTCGCGGATGCGTTCGAGATCGGGATTTTGTGGAGCTCCTGCCTGAGCGAGCAGAAGCACGGATAAAAGAACGATCGTTTTACGCAAAGTCGCGCAGCGCATGTTTCGCCGCCTGCTGCTGCGCCTCCTTTTTCGACGATCCTTCGCCGCGCGCGACGAGGTTGCCCACTCTCACTTCGACGACGAATCGTTTGTCGTGATCGGGGCCGACTTCCTCGATCACGTTGTAGTCGGGGAGCTGCAGGCCCTTCCCCTGCGCGACCTCCTGCAGCGCGGTTTTGTAATCCTTGAACAGCAAATCTTCGGAGTCGATCGAATCGATCTCGCTGGCAAACGACTTCTCGATGAGCGTTCGCGCGGGCTCGATGCCGCCATCCAAATAGACTGCGGCGATCATCGCTTCGAAAAGATTCGCCAGCAGCGACTCCTTTTTTCGGCCGCCTGACTTCTCTTCGCCGACGCCGAGGTAAATGACGTCGCCCATGCCGAACGTGCGGGCCTTCTCGGCCAGGCTCGTGGCGCTGACAAGATAGGCCTTCATCTTCGAGAGCGCGCCCTCATCGAGGGTCGGGAAACGACAAAACAAGATGTCGCCGATGACGAAGCCCAGGACGGAGTCGCCGAGAAATTCGAACGTTTCATTGTCCTGAACGCCCTCGTGCCTCGCTTCGTGCGAATACGACTTGTGCGTGAGTGCGCGCGTGAGGAGATCGCGGCGCTGGAATTTGTAACCGATGCGCTCTTCGAATGTGGAAAGGTCGCGCTGCACGCATTCAACAGTGTAGGGCACGGCTGCGCCGTGCCGAAATCCGGAGTTCGGCACGGCGCAGCCGTGCCCTACGGCAAGGCGGTGAGTGCCCGCCGTGCCGTCTCGATATCCGCGGCGTAACGCTCTTTCGGCGCCGTATTCACAAACTTTTGCAGCGCCGCCCGCGCCTCGGCGCGATGGCCCGCCCGCCCTTCCACCAGGCCAATGTTGTAGAGCGCGTCGTATTGGTGCGGATCGATCGCCACGGCGCGGCTCCAATACTCGACCGCATGCGCGAAATCGCCCTGCCGCGCGAAGACGACGCCCATCGTGTTCAACGCCAGCGGCAATCGCGGATTGAGATCGAGCGCGCGTGAGAGATACTGCTGTGCCGACGGCACATCATCGCGCCGGAGTGCGACGATGCCGAGGTTTTGCAGCGCGGGGGCGCTGTTCGGATCGCTCTTCAGCACGCGTTGAAACTGCTGCGCTGCGTCATCGAATTTTCCTCCGTCCGCAAGGGCGATGCCGTATGCGTTGAGCGAGTCGGGATCGTTCGACTGCGCGAGCGGAGCGAGAATCTTCAGCGCTTCTGATGATCTGCCGGTTTCCGTGAGCAGGAGTCCGAGTTGGACGCGCGCGGACTGCGTCTCGCCGCCGGCGCGGATCGCCTCGCGAAGATTGGCGATCGCTTCGCCGATCTGCTCGTGCTGCTGGAGCACAAACGCCAGAAGCTCACGTCCCGCGGCCATGTCCGGACGGACGGCGACAACTTCCCGCGCGATCGCAATCGCCTGCGTCACATCATGATGCTCGTACGCGTCGATGATGTCGTGCAGCTTTCGGTCGATGGCAACGAGATTCTTCGGATCGTCAGCGGCGGTGTACGTTTTGTTCCGCACGCCGGAGCCGGCGATATAGCCAAGACTGCGCAGCCGCGCGGCCTCCTCCGGCGAGATGGTACGGTTCGCGACGTTCACGCCGGCATGAAAATTCGCAAGAATGCTGCGAGCCTCCTGCACATCGCGCCGCCGCTCATCGCGGAGATTGTTCGCCTCGGCCGGATCGCGCGGCAGATCGTACAGCTCCCCGATCGGCAAATCGATGTATTTCTCGCCGCCGTGGATCACTCCCGTGAGCGGCGCCCATCCGCGATTGATTGCCGCAGACAGCGATTCGAAATATCCATCGCGCGAGCCGCGCACCGCAAACAATGAGTCGCCGAGCAGTGGCGCAGGCTTCGAAATGCCGGCGGCGCTGAGAATCGTCGGCACGACGTCGATGTGACGCACATAGGCCGACTCGACGCGATGCTTGACTCCAGATTTCCAGACGAGCAGCGGAATCTTGAGCGTCGACTCGTACGCGAACAGTCCGTGAGTCAACTCGCCGTGATCGCCGAGCGCTTCGCCGTGATCCGAAGTGATGATCAGCAGAGTGTTTTTACCGAGTAGTGGCGGGAGCGATTTGTTGAGAGCGTCGTCGACGAATGCGATTTCGCCGAGGTAGAGATTGCTTGCGTATTGCGTGGCGAAGGGCTCGGGCGGGCGGTAGGGGGCGTGCGGATCATAGAGGTGAACCCACATGAATCGCTTCTTGCCCTCGTTCGATCGCCACCAACGCGTCGCGGCGCCGAGGACCGCCGTCGCCGGACGCTCCTGAATCACGAAGTCGAGGGTGGCCTCCCCTTTTCCGTAGTTGTCGTCATAAATATCGAAGCCTTGATTGAGGCCAAATCGCGAATCGAGCGGAAACGCGCCGATGAACGCACCCGTCGTGTAGCCGGGGCGGCGCAGCATCGTGGCGACGGTTTCGTGTTTCGGATCGAGCTTGAATCCGGCGTTGTCGCGCACGCCATGCTGATAGGGATACAAACCGGTCAATATGTTGACGTGTGACGGCAGCGTGACCACGTTGTGGGCGTGGGCGTTGGAAAACACGATGCCTTCGCTGGCGATGCGGTCGAGAAACGGCGTCTTCACGCGTGTGTTACCTGCAAAACCGACTGAATCCGCGCGCATGGTGTCGATAGTGATCAGGATGATGTCGCCGGCTTTCGACGCGGCGGGCGTCTCGGCCCGCTGACAGCCAAGCAAAAACAGCAGCAGAAGCGCGCGTTTCATGCGAAGCTATTCTGGCAGAAGTGACACCGCTGCTCTTCGTCCTCACCGTCGCCGCAATTTCTCTTGGCGCCGGATTTCTCGGATCGCTCCTCGGACTGGGCGGCGGCATGATCGTCGTTCCCGCGCTCACGCTGTTTCTGCACGTCGACATCCGCCTGGCGATTGGCGCGTCGATCATCTCGGTGATCGCCACCTCGAGTGGAGCGGCGGCAGCATACGTTCGCGACCGGCTGGCGAATCTCCGCGTGGCGATGTTCCTCGAGCTCGGCACCACCACGGGCGCGATCACCGGCGCCTATCTCGCCGGCATCGTTCATCCGCGTTTTCTCTTCATTCTCTTCGGGTTGATCCTCGCCTACTCCGCAATTGCCATGATTCGCGGACGACGCACTGGCGAAGAGGAAGTGGAAGTCGGCGCGTTCACACGGCACCTGAAATTGCATAGCTCATATTTCGATGACGCTGCGGGCGAGGAGATCGCCTATCAACCGGTCCGGGCGCGGCTCGGGCTGATGCTCATGTACATCGCCGGCACCGTCAGCGGACTTCTGGGCATTGGATCGGGTGCGCTGAAAGTTCCGGCGATGGATCTGGCGATGGAGCTGCCGATCAAAGTCTCAACGGCGACGAGCAACTTCATGATTGGCGTCACGGCGGCGGCAAGCGCGGGCGTCTATTTCACGCGCGGGCAGATCGATCCGTTCATTGCCGCGCCGGTGGCCATGGGCGTTCTCGCCGGCGCGTTCCTCGGATCGCACACCCTCGGCCGGATCGGCAGCCGTTCGGTGCGCGTCACGTTCGTCATCGTGCTCATTCTGATCGCGCTGGAGATGCTGGTGAAAGGAATTCGCGGGTGAACGAGCAAGCGCCGCGCTGGGTGGATACTGCGCTGTCGCGGTTACTCCGGGGCGGAGTGCTGCTCAGCATCGCTATAGTAACCATTGGTATAGTGGTCACGTTCGCCCATCACCCCGAGTATTTTTCATCGCGGCCGTCCCTCGGAACGCTGACGCAACCGGGAGCGCATTTTCCGAGCTCTATCTCCAATGTTTTGAGCGGAGTGCGCGACCTGAGCGGCCAGGCGATCGTCATGGCCGGCCTTCTGCTGCTCATTGCTACGCCCGTCGCCCGCGTCGCATTTTCCATTCTCATCTTCGTGATCGAACACGATCGTCTGTACACGCTCATTACCGCCGCAGTGCTGATCATTCTTCTGATCGGATTCGCGACCGGCGCCGCCGGCGCCGACCTCCCGCCCATCCCGCCCCTCCCGCCCGGGAGCTGGCCCACCGCGGCGAGCGCGGAGCCGTTTGCGCGCGCGCTCATCGCGCAGGTTCCACCGTCCGAGCTGGCGCGAACGCTCCACGAAAAACCCGAGCTGATTCCGCCAGTGCTGCGAAACCTCGGAACAGCTCTGATGAGTGAGAACGATCGTCTGGCTCGTTATGTCGGCGAGGTCGCGCGGTCAACGCCCGCAGATGATCTCGCGCGACTCGCGGCGATCATCATGATCGATCCGCTGCGGTATGGTGAGGATGCCGGATTTCATCAGCGGATCAACGCGTTGATTCCCCGCACATTTGCGTTGCTGCCTCGCGCCGAAATGCTCGCGCTTCTCGATGCATCGACCCCGCTGACCAGCGTTGATTTCGATGTCATCGACGGCCGGAAGCGCCACATTCCGTTCAACACTTCGTTGCGGATGCCCAACGATTCCTCGCCGATCACCGCTTCGATCTATTCGCTGAATTCATCATTTTTCGCGCCTGAAGAAGCGGAACGC
Organism: Acidobacteriota bacterium; assembly: GCA_003223695.1. Classification (GTDB taxonomy): domain Bacteria; phylum Acidobacteriota; class Thermoanaerobaculia; order Gp7-AA8; family Gp7-AA8; genus Gp7-AA10. The sequence goes on along the minus strand of QHVY01000091.1, from coordinate 5,814 downwards.
TTCCTGAGGAAGGTGCATAACGCCTCGCCGAAACGCAAGCTCATTGTTCTTGCCGATGCGCCGATGAAGAAGGCGCTACGTAGAGCCGACTCTCAGTCGGCTCACGAGCCGGCTAAGAGCCGGCTCTACGTGACGTTCGTCGACACCTGGTCACGGCCCTTCACACCATGGCCGCGCGATCCGTTCATCGTCGCGCGCAATTCGAGCGGCAGAGTGGTGTTCGTGAATCGGCCTAACGTGCAGGCGAAGCGCGAGGAAGATCAAAACATGTCTCGCGCGATCGTGCAGCAATGGGACGACGCGCGCTGGACGGTCGCGCCGATCGCATTTCACAACGGCAACATTCTTCTAACGCCGTCGACGGTTTGGATCAGCATCCACACGCTGGAGCCGCGAGTCCTGGCACTTCTCGGCCTCGACCATGTTCCGACGGAGACGTTCAACGATGCGGCAGCCGTCGCGCGATATCTCAGTGTCATTCAAGCCGCAGCACGAGAACTGCAGCGGTTCTATCGCCGGCCCGTTCGCTTCGTCCATCCCGTCGCAGCGTCACCGGAACTCATGCAGCGGCTAAGCGGCGGCGCCGGCTTCGATCTCGATTCGGTCGTCACGATCCTGCCGAACGGCAATGCCCTCGTCGGCGACACCAACCTCGGCCTCACGGTTGCGCGCCAGGCAGACTGGTCGGCCGTGCAGCGCGAATACAAGTTGAAAGGCGACGTCATCGTCGCTCAGAGCGCGTCCAAGGTCATCGCGTTGCAGCAGTTCTTGAACGAAGTGGCCGGTGAGCTGCAGCGCGACGGCATGACCGTGCACCGTTTGCCGCTTCTGAACATTCCTGCGTCGCTCCTCGCGCAGGAGGGCATTCCCGAAGGTTTTGAATTCCTGATGACATGGAACAACGTTGTGATCGAGAAGCGACGCGCTGAGGGATTCGCGTCGTTGCTCGCCGCCGGCGATGAGCTCGCGCGAAAAACATTCGCCGCGGCCGGCTACAGACTCCATCTCTTCCCGCCGCTCGTCAGGAGCATCGTGTTAGGCGGCGGCTATCGCTGCGCATCGAATCACCTACGTCAGTAGATCGACACAATGCTGGATCGCTTCGTCACTCATAGGCGAGTCGAGCTGGCCTAGCGAAGAAATCTCGAATTTCAAATTTCATCCATTCAAAGACAGGTAATCGCCGCGCATCGAATCACCTACGCTAATTCGCCGGAACCGTCACCTCGCGCTGCAAATATGACGTTTGTGACGAGTAGCTGTCGGCGATCGCAAACGAGACGGTGTAGGTCCCCGGGTGCACGTCCAGCTTCAGCGACTGAACAGAATCCTCCAGTTCCGCGGCCGTCACACGGTGAACAAACATGCGAATCGGAGTCTCGCGCATGTTCTCATCCATCATCATGACGAATACAGCGAACGAAGTGCTCTCGCCAGGCAGAATGCTCAGTTTGGGGATTGGAACGCGAATGGTCACCTTCAGCGAACCGGCCGAAGGCAACAGCGCGATCCTGGCGTCGAGCGGATTGTCTTCGATGCGAGCGTAGAGTGCGGCGCGAACGCGATCGGCCATTTGCTCGCGGCCCGATCGCTGCCTCACATGCTTCGCTGCGCGGACCGTCAGCCCGCGGCGTTTGACGTTCACAGTGATGTCTTCTTCGCGATGGGAGTTGTCGGTGCGAAAACCGAGCGAGTAGTAGCTCGAGAGATGCTCGTCCAACTTCGCGAACGCGATCTCCATGTCGTTCTCGTCGATGATCGCCTGGCCGCCGGTTTCGTCCGCGAGAAGCTGAATCGGCGCGTGGAGATTGGAGCGGATCAGACTGGAGTCGAGACGCGACGAAGCCGCAGAACTCTCGATACCTTCGTCGAAGCCGCGAACGCCTCGAGCGTCAATGGCGAAGAATTGCACGCCGGCGAGCGCTGTCTGCCGGGCGAATGCCTGAAACCTCGAGCTCAAGTTTGATTTCATCGCATCGAGCGGCTGCGACTGTTGCAGGATGCGCATTGTGACGATGTTGCCTGGAGTCATGAACTCTTCCGGCTTGAAATACTGAAAGATCTCAGCGCCGGGTTGCATCGGAAGGCCGTCGGACACGTAGACGAGCACGCGCCGCCCATCGAGTCCTGAGACAGCAGCGGCGACATGATCGAGTGCATTGATCGTTCGATCAACCATGCCCTGTTCGAGCTGAGCAAGCGATTCAATGCGCTGCGGAATTGTCTCAGGATTGCAGTCAATGTGTTTTGGATCTTGGCACTCGCGCCGCACTTGGTCGATGTAATTCAGAACATCGCGCCGCTCCCTCTCGTATTCGCTGACGTGAGCGGGCCGCCGCTCGAACGCATCGATCACTCGCGCGATCGCCGACGCATCCTCGGTGAATCTCTCCAGAATGCGCACGTTGCCGTCCGAGGCGACGAGCATCGCCGCGGTGCCGGCGTGGACGTGCTGGCTGACGAACTTGCGCAGCGCATCGAGCGCGCGCTTCTTCTCGTGCTGATCGAGATGAAGATCGTCGATGAAGAGGACCAGGTAATCGCGTCGGGCAACAGCCGTCTCTTCGGGTTTGCGTACGGCGCGATTCACCTCGTAAAAGTTGCTGATCGGGCGCCTCCGCCCGCCCACCCGCAGCTCGAAATCATTTCGCGTCAGCCCGGGGACAGGCTTTCCTTGCGCATTGAGAACGACTGCGTCGACCTCGATGACATTGACATCGATGCTCTCTGTGGTGCGGCTGAGTTGCGCGTTCGCGGCGACTGCCAGCAAAAAAGCAGGAACGAGCAGCCAGGACATTCCCTGAAGCTTAATTCAACTTCGCGTGTGTCAGCCGGCGCGAGAGGCCGTGCAGCTCAGAATCGTTTGGATATTTTTGCAGCCCCTGATATGCCCAGTAGAGCGCGCCGCGGTCATCGCCGACCGCTTTCAGCGTCTCGGAGACGGTGACGTACGAATGGGCGGCTGGTGCCGCTTTGATCAGATCAAAAACGAGTTTGGTCGCCTCGTCGAGCCGCTGCTGCGATGCGAGCAGCAGGATCAATGATGCATATGCGTTGGTCGATGACGGAAAATTCGCGATCTCCAGACGAAAATCGTTTTCCGCTTCCGAATTTCTGCCGAGGCGCGCGAGGAGGTCGCCGCGCGAGAGGTGAAGGCCTTCGTGCGCCTTCGTGATGTGGCCGTTCTCCCGCTCCACGCCACGATTGAGATAGTCGAGAGCGCGGTCGAGATGACCGCGATCTTTTTCGATGGCGGCGAGCTGCATGAGAGGAGCCGTCGGGTCGTTGGAAGTCTGAAGCGACAGCTTTGCCTCGGCCTCCGAGCGATTCATGTCACCGCGACGCGACCAAACATGAGCGAGGATTTCGTGAGCCTTCGATGGAAGATTGTTGACCGCCAGCTCCGCGTGCTGTTGCGCGGTGTCGAGATCGCCGATGTCGAGCGATCCCTTCGCCACATCGAGAAGAAGGGCTCCTTCATTTGGCACGAGCCGCAGTCCATCCTTCGCGGCCTGGATCGCATCGCGCTTGCGGCCCATTTTGTCGAGAATCTTGAATTTCAAGTCCCACAAATCGCTGATTTGCGCGTTCGACGCGAGAAGTTGACTCGTTAGGCGGAGTGCATCATCTTCCTTGCCGTTCCGATACCACGTGAACGCCTGCCGGATGTCTTGATAAACGCCCAGGCTGCTCTTCGGATCGGGCAAGACCTGTCCGGGCTTCACAGCCGCCGTGGAGCCGACGTAACCGAGGGCGGCGAACTTCGCAGCATCTTCAGGATCGACGTTGGCCGGTGCGGCGGTTTCGCGGACATACGGCTCGATCGCATCGCGCAATCGGACGTAGGCGCGGCGGTTTTGTTCGATCGCGTTGTGCTTCTCGGCCGGATCGCCCGCAAGATCGTAGAGCTCCGGTTGCGGGGCGCGAATGAAGTGATTGTTTCCTTCGATGAGCGAGTGGAGGTCACTCCAGCCGAAGTGAAAGCGCGCGTAGTACGACTCCGAATAGATCTGCCGCTGCGGACCGCCGTTCAAAAACGCGAGCAGCGATTGACCGACGCGGCGGCCAGCTTTGGGAGCGGGCGTCGCGGTGCAATCGAGAATCGTCGGAAAGACATCGACGAGCTGAACCGGCGTGCCGATGGTCATTCCCGCTTTTGCCTGATGCGGCAGCTTGACCATCAAAGGGACTTGGAGCTCCTCGCGATAAACGAAGATTGCATGTTCTTGTTCGCCATGATCGCCGAGGCCTTCGCCATGATCGGAGAGCAGGATGATCAGCGCCTCGTCGTAGACACCCTTCTGCTTCAGATCATCGATGAGCTCGCCGACGATTGAGTCCGCATACGCGATCTCGCCATCGTAGTGATTCGCATAACGGCTGAAGTACGGCTCGGGCGGCATGTACGGGGTGTGCGGCTCGTACAAATGCAGAAATGCAAAGAAGGGTTTACCAGTCCGGTCATCGAGCCATTTCTCGAGCGCGTGGAGCGTTTCGCGACCGTCGCGCTGAACGCGTCCGATCATGCGGTCGTTGCCGAGTGGATCGACTTCGTCGTTGTAGAAGTCGAAGCCGCGCGCGATTCCCGTTTCCTTCCGCAACACGAACGCGGAAACCGCAGCTCCGGTCGCGTATCCGTTCTTCTTCAGCAGCTCCTGAAGCATCGGAAGCGAATCCCCGACTCGAAAACCGACGTTGTCGTGCACGCCGTTGTCGGCCGGCAGCATGCCAGTAAGGATCGACACGTGCGACGGCAGCGTGAGCGGCACATGGCTGTACGCACGCTCGTAAAGAATCGAGTCGTTGCGGAGCGCCTCGAGGTTCGGCGTTGCCACACCTTTGTAGCCGTACGCAGGAAGATGATCGGATCGCAACGTGTCGATCGAGATCAGAACGACGGGCGTCGTCGACGAATGCGGAACATTGTTGCGGCCGCGGCAAGCCGCGGCGGCGAGCGCGAGAAGAAGAATAACGGCTTTACTGAACTGGGACATGCATGCCGTTAAGTCGAACCCCTCATCCGGCCTTCGGCCACCTTCTCCCCGCTATCGCAGGGAGAAGGCGCTGGTTTGCGATGTCCCTCGCCCCGCGCAGCGGGGAGAGGGTGCCGCGCAGCGGCGGGTGAGGGGACGTTCGTCACTTCAGGCTCGCCAGCAACTGCTTCGCATCATGAGCCTCGGAGGAATCGGGAGCGAGCGCGAGCACCTGCTCGAAGTCGGCCTTTGCTTCTTTGAACTTCTTGGACTGCACTTCTGCGAGTCCGCGGTAGTAGTAGCTCTCCGCGCGCTTCGGATCCATGTTGATCGCTTTGGTGAAGTACGTCGCCGCGTCGGCGGTATTCTTCTTGTTGAGAAACAGAATGCCGATGTTGAGGTACGCAGTCGGATCGGTGATCGCCGCCGGCGGGAGCTTCTCGAGGAGAGCCCGTCCCTGTTCGAGCTGGCCGTTCTCGAGATAGAGATTTGCGAGCAGCACATCGCGCGTCATGTGCGCGGCATCAGGAGTCGCTGGCATGGGGTCGGCGATATCGAGCTTCTCGAGCGTGGCGATCGCGTTCTTGAGATCACCCGCTTTGTAGTACGCCTGCGCCAGTACGTTCAGCACTTGATTCTTGACATCCTTGAGCGCCGGCGTGTCTTCCGGAATCATCGGCAGCGCCTTCTGGAAATCGGCGACCGCACGCTGCGCATTTTGTTTCAGTTCATCTGCGGTGACCGTGTGCGCAACGGTCGTAGAAGAGCCTGCGGTATCTGTCTGCGATACCGTGATCACATCGCCTGCTTTCGCTCTCAGCAGTTGCTCGCCTTCCTTGAT
>QHVY01000304.1:3436-5769 GCA_003223695.1 Acidobacteriota bacterium | reverse complement strand
GTTGAGCTTGAGAAAAATGATTCCGGTGTAGATCCACGACAGCGGAAGGGCCAACGCCGGCAGGAGAATGAACGGCGAGAGCACGGCGGCGGCCGACGAACCGAAGCCCGGGATTCCCGAGGCGACGAACGGGTTCCAGTGAAACGCTCGCCAGTCGTTTTTTAGCAACGACATGAGCGTGAAGTACGCCGTCGGCGGATCGTTGAGCAGAGAATTCTGCGCGTCGACCGAGCGCACGGCCGACCACGGCGCATAGCTGAAAAAGACGTCGTTCGGCGACACGACGCGATGCATAAACAGCGTCGGGAAGAAAAAAACGAAGTGGTAAACAGCGAGGGCGATGAGCGCAACGCGATGTTTTCGAAGCAGCCTCAAGCGATTCGCAGTTTAGACTGAAAGCGTGCGGAAGAAGTTGCTGATTGCCGCGGACGTCGATCCCTCGCTGCACGAGCGTGCGGCGGCTGACGGCCGGGCGATCGTTGGCGACTGCGAGGTCCTCGTCACCCGTTCGTTCAATCGTGTTACACGCCGTGTCATCGATCGCGCGCCGCACCTGAAGCTGATCGCGCAGGGCACAAGCGGGACAGACAACATCGACCACGCGGCCGCCCACGAGAGGGGCATCACGATTTTGAATCTGCCTGGCGCGAACGCCGACGCCGTCGCAGAGCTCGTGATCGGATTCATGATCGCGTTGACACGTACTGTTCCGGCGTATACGCGCGACCTCGCGCGCGGAGTCTGGAACCGCGATGACTGCGCCACTCGTCACGAGCTCCGCCACTACAGACTCGGCATCGTCGGACTGGGCGAAGTTGGAAGACGCGTCGCACGACTCGCTGCGTTGTTCCTGATGCGGGTCGCGGCAATCGATCCCTACATCACTGATTCAGATTTCGCGGAGCGCGGCGCGACTCACATCCATTCCCTCGATGCGCTCCTGCAGAACAGCGACATCCTCACGCTGCATGTCCCCCTAACGAATGAAACGCGCCGCATGATCGGCGCACCGCAGATCGCCACGATGCCGCGCGGCTCGTTTCTGATCAACGCCGCGCGCGGAGAGGTCCTCGATCAACAGGCCGCCGTCGACGCGCTGCGCGCAAATCACCTCGGCGGCCTGGCGCTCGACGTCTTCGATCCCGAGCCCCCACCCACCCTTCCCGATGACCCGCGGCTGATCCTTACGCCGCACGTCGGCGGATGCACGCACGAGGCGAAGGCAGCGATTGGGGCGAAGCTGTTCGACAAGATCGCGGCATTCATGGGGTCGCAGCTTTCCTTGTGATTTTTCTACCTTATGTAGGAGACGCTCGTGCTCTCTCTCGAGGACCAATCACCCGAATACGTGCGCCAGTTCAATGCAGTTGTGGAACTATGGCCATATCTCGATTTGTACTCGCGCTCAGCGAAGCCGACTCTACGTTAGGTAGAAAAATCACAAGGAAAGCTACGACCCCACGAAAACGCCGTCGCGCATCACCGCGCGCACGAGGTTCACGCCGAAGTGGTAGACCAGATGCAGATAATTTGGGGCATCGAGAAACGCGATGTCCGCTCGCTTGCCCATCTCGATCGAGCCGATCTCGTCCGCCATTCGCAGCGAGTGCGCGCCGTTGAGGGTCGCCGCGGTCAGCGATTCCTCCACGCTCATTTTCATTTGCAGCGTCGCGAGCTGCATGACCATGCTCATCGATTCGGTCATCGATGACCCGGGATTGCAATCGGTCGACAGCGCCACGATCGCGCCGGCATCGATCAGCGCTCGCGCCGGAGCGTAGCGCTGTGACGTCAGAAAAAAAGTCGTCGCCGGAAGAAGATTCGCGACTGTGTCCGACTTCGCGAGCGCAGCGATGCCACGTTCGGAAATGTGCATCAGGTGATCCGCGGATGCCGCGCGAAGCTCGACCGCCAGCGCGGCGCCATCGCTGTCGCTGAACTCATCTGCATGAAGCCGCGGTTTGAGCCGATGTGCGATCCCAGCGCGAAGAATGCGCTCGCCCTCGTCTCGCGTGAAAGCGTTCCGCTCGACGAATGCGTCGCAAAAATTCGCCAGCTTGCCGACTGCGGGTAGGATCTCATTCACGATCTCATCGACGTACGACTCCTCTCGACGCTCATGCGCGGCAAGGCAGGTCGGCACGAGCCGAACGGGCGAAGTCTCGTTTGCGGTTCGGATCGCGCGAAGCTGCTTCAGTTCATCCGCGACATTCAATCCGTAGCCGCTCTTCGCCTCGGCTGTCGTCGTTCCGTGAAGCGACATGATTTGTGCACGCGCGAGCACGTTTTTCACGAGCTTTTCTTCGGTGGCGGCTCGCGTAGCCTTCACGGTC
>QHVY01000304.1:0-3428 GCA_003223695.1 Acidobacteriota bacterium | reverse complement strand
CGTTTCGCGAAAGCCGGCCCACGGCAGATGCGTGTGCGAGTCGACGAAGCCCGGAATCGCCGTCGCTCCTCCGGCGTCGTAGTCCTCGGTGATGGCAATGTTGCTTCGCCGCTCAGGCCCGACATAGGCGATGCGGCCGTCGCGAACGACGATGACCGCGTTTTCGTGAACCGTAAGATTGCGCATCGCCGCGCCGCGGACGCCGGTGCGCCCGGTCGGTGTGGCGATTTGTGCGAGATTGCGAATGAGGAGCGCGCTACTCACGTAGGCGATGCATCGACGTAATCGGAAGCTCGTTGGCCTCCTGCTCGGCGTCGAGCATCAAGAGCTGCTGGATCGTGTCGAGCGTTGCTTCCAGTTTGTTACGCGCGCCGCGGCGCTCGACCTTGAGGTCCTGAATCGTGCGCTCCAGATCGGCGACGCGACTCATCGCCTGCGATACGAGCCGCTCCGAGAGAAGCTCCGCATCTTTGACGATCAGCTCTGCTTCCTTACGCGCGTTCGACTTCACCTCTTCCGACACTTTTTGCGCCGAAAGCAGCGTGTCCTTGAGAATGCGCTCACGCTGGTTGTGATCATCGAGATCGTCACGCAGCATCGCGTTCTCCCGCGCGAGACGATCCACATCCTTCACGAGACGTTCTATCTCCTCGGCTATGAGCTGCAGGTATGCGCGGACCTCCTGCGGATCGAACCCTTTCAGCTTGCGCGCAAAGGTCTGTTTCTGGATTTCCAGCGGTGTGAGGTTTTGCATGGACGCCCTCCCGGCACTTACCTTTTGAAAAGTATAAGCCCGTAGAGATATCCGACGATGCCGCGGATGATGAAAATCACCAGGAGCAGCAGCAGCGGAGACCAATCGATCCCCGCCGTTTTCCAGGGAGGGAGGATGCGGCGGAACGGCCGCAGAAATGGATAGGTCATCCGGCTGAAGATTTCGTTGAGCTGATTGAGAATGCCGAACGCGGCCTTGTAGCGCCAGCGAAACGACGTCTGGCCCGCAAAAAAGAGCACCCAGGAGATGATCACCCACACGATCACCAGCCACTCGATGACGCTCAGCAGGATGTAAAACGCCTGCACGAAGACCGCGAGGATGCCCATCTACGTTCTTGGCCCGAAAATGGCGCGGCCGATGCGCACCATCGTCGATCCTTCCTCGATGGCGATTTCGAAGTCTTCGCTCATTCCCATCGATAAGTGTTCGAGCCCAAGGGAGTCGCGCAGTGCGCGAAGGCGCCGAAAATGCGGACGAACGTCTCCGATCGGCGGAATGGCCATCAGCCCGATCAGATTCACACCGTCGATGGCTCGGATTTGACGCGCCACGTTTTCGATTTCCGCCGGGGCGACACCGCTCTTCTGCGGTTCGTCGCCGATGTTGACCTGCAGCAGCACGTTCCGCGCCCTCTCCGACGCGCGGGCGATTTTCTGCGCGAGATCGATCGAGTCGACGGTCTCAATCAAATCGAAAATCTGGACAGCATCCTTTGCTTTGTTCGACTGCAAGTGCCCGATGAGATGCCAGCGCGCCGCGCCGCGCACTTGCGGTTTCTTGTCGCGCGCTTCCTGCACGCGATTCTCTCCGATGTGTGTGACGCCTGCGGCAATCGCCTCGTCGATCTTCTCCGCCGGAAACGTCTTCGAAACGGCGACGAGCGTAACCTCACCGCGCTTGCGCCCGGCGCGCTCGCAGGCGGCGCGAATTCTCCGCTCCACCGCCGCGAGATTCTCAGCGATGCTCACGCCGCCTCTCCACACAACGTGTCTCGCCGCGATCGACAGCCAGATTGGCGAGCCGATCGGCTTCTTTGTTGCCCGCGCGCAGAGTGTGGCGAATCGTAAAACGCGGGAACTGGGCAGCCAACCGCTGCGCCTTCTTGTACAGCGGGATCAGATTCTCATGCTTGACGCGAAATTTTCCGAGCATTTGATTCACCAGCAGGAGCGAATCGGAAATGATTTCCACGTCTGTAGCGCCCTCTTCACGCGCGACGGAGAGAGCCTCGAGCAACCCGGCATACTCCGCGACATTGTTGGTCGTGGTGCCGAGGTAGCCGCAGATTTCGATGATCTCGCCGGAGTCCGTGGTCATGTAAACACCAAAGCCTGCCGGACCGGGATTGCCGCGCGATGCGCCATCGACGAATGCAGTCACCTTCAGGACGCGGGTCCTTCGACATAAAGAATGCGGTGACACCCTTCACAATGAACAAGCTCACCGCGCTTGAGCTGCTGAAAGAGCGCCGGGCGAATTCGTGTGCGGCATGCGCTGCATGAGTCGTTGACCACGCGCGCAACGGCGACATTCTGCCGCTGCTTGAAGATTCGAAAAAAGTCCTGTTTCAGACGATCGGAAAGCTGCGATTCAATCTTCGCGCTGCGCTCTTTCAGCTTTTCAACTTCGGCGCGCAGATCACCGAGAGAGTGCTGCCAGGCGTCGTGGGCCGTGTCCCAGCGCGACTTCAGATCGGCGCTGCCTGAGCGGCGCTGGTCGAGATCGCTCTGCAGCGATTCCATATCTCCCATCATCTTCAGATCAGAATCTTCGAGCTCTTTCACCTGTTTGCGCGTGGCGTCGATTTCTTTCCAGGCCGCTGCGTATTGCTGCTGGTTTTTCACCAGCATCAACTGGCCCTGATATTTCTTGAGAATTTCCTGCTGGTCGGAGAGCTCACCTTCGACGCGGCGGCGTTCTTTTGAGAGCTGATCGATCGACTGCTGTAGGCGGGTCATTTCCTCGTTCGCCTGCTGCCATTCGCGGTCGACCGCGGCGAACGATTCGGGTTTGCTGGTTAACTGCTTTTCACGGTCGCCGAGCTGCGACAGAACGTTTTGCAACTCCCATAATTTTTCAACATCCGGGTTCAACACACCCTCCAAAAACGCGAAAGGCGTTCCGGTGCCGGAACGCCTTCGTCGGATCATCTGTCAATTCAGGGAAAAGAGGCCGCATCACGCTCCTGGTGGGTCCACCAGGATTCGAACCTGGGACCTGCCGGTTATGAGCCGGTAGCTCTAACCGCTGAGCTATGGACCCGGACGGGCGATTCTAGCAAAACGGCGTCGCTACCGTACTTCGACGCGATCTCCGACCTTCATCGGCTGTCGCATCAGCACGATCTTCGCAGTCGCGGTGTGGCTTTCGGCTGTGAGCACCGCAACCTCGCCAAGAACTTGACGCTGCGGTATGCCGAGCGTGACGTCGCGGAAGACGGTGAGGAACTCGCCCGGCTGCACCTGATCGTCGCGGCCGAGGTTGATCTGCACGAGCTGACCGACTCCGAGCTGTGTCAGCCAATCGCCGCCTCGTGAGGTGACGATGTAGCCGTTCGTTTTGCCGCTCGAGGGATCGCAAAAAGCAGGAAGCGACGGAATGCGCGCGAGCGGGATTGGAATCTGTGGAAAAGGCTTGAGGCGCGCACCAG
>QHVY01000298.1:8283-11915 GCA_003223695.1 Acidobacteriota bacterium | reverse complement strand
TACGCGGAGAGAGCGTGATCGAAATCGCCGAGAAGGTAATGAGCGAGACCGAGGTGGTAGAAGATTTGGTAGCGTTCGGCGTCATTCGGCTTTTCTCGCTCGAGCAGCTCCGCAGATTGAAGATCGCCGACAGCCTCGCGAAGGCGCCGCACATTGATGTAGCGATGACCGCGCAGCTCGTAGAGCCGGCCATCAGCAGGATGCTTATGAATTGAATCGCTCAAAATGTCGATCGCTTCACGATAGCGCCCGAGATCCGCGAGACGACTGCTGAGCAGAATCGCCGCGTCGGCGTTCTCCGGATTCGCATCGTAGTCGCGCTGCGCTTGGGCGAGCTGCTCCTCGCGCTGTTTCTGCATGTCGGGCGCGAGCTGCGGCGAATTGAGCGGCCTGCCGAGGAGCGACATCGCCTCGACATCCGGCGGAAGGTATTGCTCCGAATCGGGGACTTTCGGCGAAGACGCGCAGGCGGCGCACACGATCGCCAGCAGCGCGAACCGCTTCATGCCATTGAGCGCAGTGCGCGCGCGGTCGCCTCGACTTCCTGCTGTGTATTCATGATGCCGAACGCAAGACGCGCAAACGGCACGGCATACGGCGTCGTTGAGGCGATGATCTTCTTCTCCAGGAGCTTGTTGACCGTCTGCTGTGCGTTGAGTCCGTTCATGTCGAAGCAGACCATCCCCGCGTTGAGCTGAGGATCGAGCGGCGTGTAGACGATCTTCACGTTGGGCAGTTTGCGCACCTCTACGTTCATCTGTTGATTGAGCGCGTGAATCCGCTGTGTGATGCGCTCCGATCCGATCGCGTTGTGAAAATCGATCGCTGCAGGAACGGCCCATTGATGCTCGAACGATTGAAAACCTCCCGGCGTGAACCACGCTGCCTTCGGAGTCGTTGTTGGCGGATGACCTTCTTCCCACGCATTGAACAGTTCGAACGTCGAAAACGAGGGGATCAGCGGCCTCATTGTCGCCCACACCTCCGGCTTGGCCCACACGAATCCGGTGCCGCGCGGCGCGAATATCCACTTGTGCAACCCGGCGGAGAACGCGTCGGCGCCGAGGGCGGTGAAGCGCGGATCCTCGACACCGACGCCGTGGACGCCATCGACGACCAGAAGGACGCGATTCGCGCGATCGCGATTCACGTCCGCGATCATGTCGGCGATGCGGCGGATCGGCAGGCGCACGCCGCTCTGCGAGTGCACCCACGTGACGCCGACCACGCGCGTGTTCGGCCGGATCTCACGACGAATGTGATCGACGATTCCATCCGCGCTGATGTTGCTCCACGATTCCCACAGCGGGATCTTGCGCCACGATGCTCCGTTGCGCTCTGTCGCCAGGCGGATCGCCTCATGATGAACATAATGATCATGATTTGTTGTGAGTATTTCTTCGCCTGACTTCAAAGGAAGACCGTGGTAGATCAGTGAGAGTCCGGTGGTCGTGTTCTGCGTCAGTGCGATGTCCTGAGCGTTCGCGCCGGTGTATTTGCCGATCGCAGTAGTCACGCGAAGCGGAATGTTGTCCTCGAACATTCCGCGCTCGACGGTGAGAAACGGATTGGCATCGAGCTGCTTACGATATGACTCGATCGCCGCGCGCACCGGCCGCGGATGCGACGTCAGATAGAAGAGGCCGAGATGGGCGTAGTTGGGGTCGAGGTCGAATTGCTGGCGGACGACGCTCCAATCCTGCAGATCCTCGGGCGCCGCTGCTTTCGCGGCAAACGGCTTGACCGTCGCCAGCGCCCCGGCAGCGAGTGAACCGGTAACGAGAAACGATCGTCGGCTGAGCGGCATGATCGGCTCCTTTTTCGTAGGAGCCGATCATACTTCGTTCGCCGTACACCGTTGGCCGTTGGCCGAGATGATCGGAACGCGGCCAACGGCGAACGGCCATCAGCCAACGATTACCGCGGCCGCTCTTCCTCGCGGCCGCCGCCTTCGGCGACTCTGCTCACCGGTCGTTCAACATCGGTTCTCGATCCGACGATATCTTCGAACAAAGCACGGTAATGGAGCATCGCCTGTCGCAAATCCTCCGTCGATGCAGCACCGTGAGTGTGCGCGTCGATGGTCGCATGTCCGGCGCGATAGTGCTCGACGACGCGCGGATGCTTGACCGACAGCAGCTCCGCGTATTTTTCGAAATCGGCCATCGGATAACCGCTCGTGCGCATGACCTCACGAATCAACACGTCTGCCTCGACGACCGCAGTCGTCGGGCGCTCGACGAACTGCCGTCAGCGATCGGATCTCGAACTCTTTCGCCTCCTCTGCTCGCGCAATCAACCGGTCCTCAGCGGCGGTGCGGCTGCCGGTCTGCTTCACCTCACGCTGATATTCGGAGCCGAAGTGCTCGCGCAGCGCGACGGTCCGGCTGCGACGGACGCCGGCGGCGATCAACGCGATGATGATCAGCGCTGCCACGGCAATGATGGCGATCAATGTCGGATTCCAATTCATGATGGTCCTCCGCATCCGGACGCCGCAATTCGCGTGCCTTGGTTTTCTTTCGCCGGTGCGCCGTGTCGAATCGGGCAATGGACAAACGCCTCGATCCGCGGCTGTATCAGATCGGCGCGCTGACGCTGCTGCTTGCGTACGGTTTGACAGCGCTCGATTTCGACACGACGGTTTTTCGCGCGGTGGCCATCTTCGCCACGGCAATCGGGACGCAGGCGATCTGTTCACGCATCTGGAGCGTTCGATTTGATCCGCGCAGCGCCGCAATTTCCGGGCTGTCGCTCTCGCTGCTCCTGCGCAGCAACTCCATCGCGCTGGTTCTCACAAGCGCTGTGATCGCCGTTGCCAGCAAGTTCGTGATTCGCTGGCGCGGGAAGCACATTTTCAATCCGACCAACTTCGCGATCGTCGCCCTGATGCTGGCGTCGCCGCGCGTTTGGGTCTCGCCCGGTCAGTGGGGCAACGTCGCCTTCTTCGGATTTCTCATCGTTTGTCTCGGCGGCCTCGTCGTCAATCGCGCGGCCCGCGGCGATGTCACCTACGCATTCATCGCCGCCTGGAGCGCGATTCTGATCGGGCGGTCGCTGTGGCTCGGCGAGCCGCTGACGATTCCGCTCCACCGAATGGAAAACGGCGCACTGCTGCTCTTCACCTTCTTCATGATTTCCGATCCCAAGACGACGCCCGACTCGCGCGCCGGCCGCATTCTCTTCGCCGCGATCGTCGCGTTAGGCGGCGCGTACGTTCAATTCAAGCTTTTCCGCACCAACGGCATTCTGTGGTCGCTCGCCGCTTCATCACTTCTCGTGCCTTTGATCGATGCTCTGCTCACCGCGGAGCGCTACTCGTGGAACCGTTCGCCGTTCGCTGTTGGCCGTTGGCCGTTGAGAAACCTTCTCGGCGAACGGCCAACAGCCAACGGCCAACCTGAAGGAGGTTTGTCATGTCCCGCTGCCTGATCGTTCTCTCATTCTTGATTGCGTCAAACGCCCGCGCCTTTTGCGGTTTCTATGTGGCCAAAGGCGACGCGAAGATTTTCAATCGCGCGTCTCAAGTCGTCCTCGTCCGCGATGCCGATCGCACGGTCATGACCATGGCCAACGATTTCCGTGGCGAGCCGCGTGATTTCGCTGTGGTCATCCCTGTCCCGACGCTGATC
>QHVY01000298.1:7693-8265 GCA_003223695.1 Acidobacteriota bacterium | reverse complement strand
CTCGACGCCTACTCGGCGCCGCGCCTGGTCGAATATTTCGACGAAGATCCGTGCCGCCGCTGGGCTCTGATGGATCGCATGCCGGCGGCGTCGATGAACGCTCAGAAAATGGCGCGCGAAGAGAGTCGTGCGAAGAGCCTCGGCGTCACCATCGAGGCGCGCTACACCGTCGGCGAGTACGACATCCTCATTCTCTCCGCAGCGCAGAGCAATGGATTGGAGATCTGGCTTCGCGAGAACGGTTACTCCATCCCGCCAGGCGCGTCGGCAGTTCTCGGCAGCTACATCCGGCAGAACATGAAATTCTTCGTTGCCAAAGTGAACCTCGGCGAACAGGCCAGGCTCGGTTACAACTATTTGCGCCCGCTTCAGGTCGCGTACGAATCCCCCAAATTCATGCTTCCCATCCGACTCGGCACCGTCAACGCCGCCGGCGCGCAGGAGCTGTTCGTTTACGCGTTGACGCGCAAAGGACGCGTGGAGACCACCAACTACCGCACCGTGAAGCTGCCGAGCGATCTCGATGTGCCGCTGTACGTCCGCGAAGACTTCGCGCCGTTTTACAAGGCGCT